>NZ_JBSGFD010000044.1:0-51334 GCF_053603215.1 Kitasatospora sp. NPDC004240
AACTCGGAGTCCGTCAGCCGCGGTGGGCGGCCCAACCATCGCGTTCGGGGCAGGTGATCATCGATCTGCACGTAGAGTGCGGTCAGGAGGGTGTCCAGCTCTTCGGTCGTCACAACCCGAATGCTGGACACCCTTCCTGCGTGTCCGGAGCAGAACCAGCAAAGCCAGCCGACTTCGGAACTACTCGTCTAGGCCCCCGGCGTCTCCCCCGGCCACTCCTCCGCCGTCATCGCGTACCGCTCGTGATCCCGCCAGGCCCCCTGCAGGAACAGCATCCGCGGTGTGAAGCCCTCGTGCCGGAAGCCCAGCCGCTTCGCCAGCGCGATCGAGCGCTCGTTCTCCGGCTGGACGTTGATCTCCAGCCGGTGCAGCCCCAGGCCGCCGCGCGACTGCGGGGTGAAACAGCGGTCGAGCACCAGCCTCATGCCCTCGGTCATCCGTCCGGTGCCGGCGAACGGCAGGTAGGAGTCGTAGCCGAGCGCGCCGTTGCAGAAGCGGCCCATCACGATGTTGGCGACGTTGACCTTGCCCGCCAGTCCCCCGGTGGCGGTGTCGACGACCAGGAAGGTCCGCAGGCCCGGGCCCTGACGCCCCAGCAGGTCGGGCAGGCCGTCCGGCTCGACCGGGTTCCAGCGCCCGATGTGCTCGGCGGACCGTCGCACCGCCGCCGCGTACGGACCCACGTCGTCGGCCCGCGGGGCCCTGATCATCACTCGCATCCCCCCATCATCGGCCATGCGAACGGCCCGCCGCCCGGTAATCCCGGGTGGCGGGCCGTTCGGGGAAGCGGGGACCTACAGCAGGTCCTTGAACTCCTTGGGCAGCTCGAAGTCGGCCGGGCCCTTGCCCGCGCCGAGGCCGAACGCGCCGCCCTGGGCGGGGGCCTGGCCGGCGCCCGGGCCGAGTGCCCGGCGCTCGGCCGCGGCGGCCTCCTCCTGGGCGCGCTTCAGCGGGTTGCCGGACTTGCGCTTGCCCTTGGCGGCCGGGGCCTTCTTGGCGGACTTCTTGCCGCCGCCCATGCCCGGGATCCCCGGCATGCCGGGCATGCCCTTGCCGGAGGCCATCGCGGACATCATCTTGCGGGCCTCGAAGAACCGCTCGACCAGGTTGTTGACCTCGCCGACCTGGACGCCGGAACCCTTGGCGATGCGCAGCCGACGCGAGCCGTTGATGATCTTCGGGTCGGTCCGCTCGGCCGGGGTCATCGACTTGATGATCGCGCCGACGCGGTCGACGTCCTTGTCGTCGATGTTGTTGATCTGCTCGCGGATCTGGCCCATGCCGGGGAGCATCCCGAGCAGCTTGGAGATCGAGCCCATCTTGCGGACCTGCTCCAGCTGGGCCAGGAAGTCGTCGAGCGTGAAGTCCTTGCCGCCGCCCTGCAGCTTGGAGGCGATCTTCTCGGCCTCGGCCTGCGAGAAGGTCTGCTCGGCCTTCTCGATCAGCGACAGCACGTCGCCCATGCCGAGGATGCGCGAGGCCATCCGGTCCGGGTGGAAGGCGTCGAAGTCGTCGACCTTCTCACCGTTGGAGGCGAACATGATCTGGCGGCCGGTGACGTGCGCGACCGACAGCGCGGCACCACCGCGGGCGTCGCCGTCGAGCTTGGAGAGCACCACACCGGTGAAGTCGACACCGTCGAGGAAGGCCTGCGCGGTGGTGACCGCGTCCTGGCCGATCATCGCGTCGACGACGAAGAGGACCTCGTCCGGGTCGACCGCGGCGCGGATGTCGGCGGCCTGCTGCATCAGCTCGGCGTCGATGCCGAGGCGGCCGGCGGTGTCGACGATGACGACGTCGTACTGCTTCTGCTTCGCGTACTCGATCGAGTCGCGGGCCACCTGCACCGGGTCGCCGACGCCGTTGCCCGGCTCGGGACCGTAGAAGGCCACGCCGGCCCGGTCGGCCACCACGTTGAGCTGGTTGACGGCGTTGGGTCGCTGGAGGTCGCAGGCGACCAGCAGCGGGGTGTGCTTCTGCTTCTTCAGCCAGTGGCCGAGCTTGCCGGCGAGGGTGGTCTTACCGGCACCCTGGAGACCGGCGAGCATGATCACCGTCGGGCCGGTCTTGGCGAACTTCACCCGGCGGGTCTCGCCACCGAGGATGGCGATGAGCTCCTCGTTGACGATCTTGATGATCTGCTGCGCCGGGTTCAGCGCGCCGGAGACCTCGGAGCCGAGTGCCCGCTCCTTGACCTGCTTGATGAAGGCCCGCACGACCGGCAGCGCGACGTCCGCCTCCAGCAGCGCGATGCGGATCTCGCGGGTGGTGGCGTCGATGTCCGCCTCGCTGAGGCGGCCCTTGCCCCGGAGGTTCTTGAACGTCGCTGCGAGGCGATCGGAAAGGGTGTCGAACACGTCGTCGCGGGTCCCTTGCGGCATCGGTACTTGTACGGTCGTCGCCCCCCAGGGTATCCGGCCGCCCCGGGTCCGGTCTCCACCCCCGTTCGCCTGCTTCCGCGACGGCCCCGCCCGGGGCTCCGCACCGGGCCGTGCACCGGGCCGTGCACCGGGCCGTGCACCGGGCCGCGGAGCGGGGCGGAGCGGGGCCTCAGCCCAGGGCGGAGCGCACCGCCGCCGCGACCTCCCCCGCCCGCTGCGCGGACAGCGGCCGGCCCGCCTCGTCGGTCAGGTAGAAGGCGTCCACGGCGTCCGCGCCCAGCGTGCTGACGTGCGCGGTACGGACCCGGACGCCCGCCGAGTCCAGCGCCCGGCCGATCCGGTGCAGCAGTCCCGGCGCGTCGTGGGCGCGGACCTCCAGCACGGTGGCGCTGGCCGAGGCCACGGCGGGCACCACGGTGACCACCGGCGGCGGGGTGGAGATGCCCCGGCGGCGCGGCGCGGCGGCGTCCCGCTCGGCGAGCCGGCGGGCGACGTCCAGCGAACCCTCCAGCGCCCGGCGCAGGTCGGCCCGCAGCCGCGCCGCCTCCGGCAGCTCGCCGAACTCGGCGGCCACCGTCCAGGAGAGCAGCAGCACCGGGCCGGCCCCGATCGGGTCCAGCTCCCGCAGACCGGCCTTGCGGACGGTCAGCCGGTGCAGCGCCAGCACCCCGGCCACCGTGCCGAGCAGCCCGGGCCGGTCGGGCACGGCCAGGGTCAGCTCCACCCCCATCGGCTCGATCCCCGGAAGCGGGCCGCCCTCGCCGCCCGAGGGGCCACCCGGAGCGGCCCCGCCAGCGGTGACCCCGCTCCGGGGGATCCGCCCCTGGGCGCCACCCGCCGGACCCTCCTCCGGGACCGGCTCGGCCTCGGTCTGGGCCCGCAGCGAGAGCGCCGGCCCCTGGGTGCGGGCGGCCTCCACCGCCAGCCGCTCCTGCTCCGCGGTCGGCTCGGTGTCCGGCGGGAAGAAATGGCCCCCGGCCAGCTGGGCCGCCGCCCGCTCCACCAGGGTGTCCACCAGCGAGGCGCGCCAGGCGCTCCAGGCGGCCGGCCCGGTGGCGGTGGCGTCGGCCTCGGTGAGCGCGTGCAGCAGCTCCAGCTGCGGCAGGGCGGCGACCGCCTTGGTGATCGTCTCGACCGTCGCCGGATCGTCCGGGTCCCGCCGGGTGGCGGTGTCGATCAGGGTCAGGTGGTGGCGCACCAGCACCGCCAGCGTCTCGGTGTCCTCGTGGTCGAAGCCCATCCGTACGGCCACGTCGCGGACGATCACCTCGCCCGCCTCGGAGTGGTCGCCGGGCCAGCCCTTGCCGATGTCGTGCAGCAGCGCGGCGACCAGCAGCAGGTCCGGGCGGGCCACCCGGCGGGTCATCGCGGCGGCCTTGACGGCCGTCTCCACCAGGTGCCGGTCGACCGTCCAGCGGTGTACGGCGTTGCGCTGCGGACGGCAGCGCACCCGCTCCCAGTCCGGCAGCAGCCGGGTGATCAGCCCCTCGGCCTCCAGCGCCTCCCAGACCGGGACACAGGCCTCGCCCGCGCCGAGCAGCGTGACCAGCTGCTCGCGGGCCTCGTCCGGCCAGGGCACCGGCAGCGGACGGCACTCGGCGGCCAGCCGGCGCACGGTGGCGTGCGAGACGGTCAGGCCGTTCTGCGCGGCGGCGGCCGCGGCCCGCAGCGGCAGCACCGGATCGGCGGCCGGACGGGCGCTCTGCGCGAGCACCGCCTCGCCGTCCTGCTCGACCACGCCCTCGGCGAGCGGACGGCGTTCCACGGCGCCCCGGGCCACCGCGCCCCTGGCCCCGCCGGCGGCGCGTCCGGCGCCGGCGAACGGGAACAGCCGCGGCACCCGCCGGCCGCGCTGGGAGCGGGCGGCGAGCACCCGGTCGACCGCCCGCCAGGTGACGTCGCTCGCGTACGCGATGGTGCGGGCGGCCTCGTACACCTGGCGCAGCAGGGTGTCGGCGTCCAGCACGCCGAGCTGCCGCGCGACCTGGTCCTGGTCCTGCAGGCTGAGCCGTTCGGTGGCCCGGCCGGTGACCAGGTGCAGGGCGTCGCGGACGTCGGCCAGCCGCAGGGCGGCGCCTTCGAGGCCCTCGCGCGGGGCGTCGGCGAGCCAGGTGGCGGCGATCGCGTTGAGGGCGACGACGTCGCGCAGGCCGCCGCGGGCCTCCTTGAGGTCGGGCTCCAGGAGGAAGGAGAGCTCGCCGTGGCGCTCGGCCCGTTCCCGGCAGAGTTCGCGCAGCTCGGGGAGCCGTTCGGGGGCGGCGGCGCGCCAGTCGGCGAGGACGGCGGAACGCAGCGCGGAGGTCAGCGAGCGGTCGCCCGCGATGTGCCGGGCGTCCAGCAGGCCGAGCTGGGCCTTGAGGTCGGCGGCGGCCACCGAGCGGGCCTCGGCGACGGTGCGGACGGAGTGGTCGAGGGCGGCGCCGGAGTCCCAGACGGGGTACCAGATCCGCTCGGGCAGGGCCGGGTCGAGCGGGCCCTCGTGCAGCAGCAGGACGTCCAGGTCGCTGCGGGGGGAGAGCTCGCCGCGCCCGTAGCCGCCGACGGCGACCAGCGCGACACCGGCGGGGATCCCGGAACCGGAGGACCCTGCCGACCCGGCCTCGGCGAGCAGCCCGGAGAGCCACTCGTCGGTGAGCCGGGCCAGCTCGGCACGGCGGGCGGGCCCGGCCGGCCCGGGGCCGTCCAGCAGCCGCGCCCGGGCCTCGCCGTACCCGAGCGGCCCGTACCCGAGCGGCCCGTCCCCGGCGGAACGGTCCGCAGCTCCGGGAGAACCGGCGGGCCCGGAAGGGCCGGAGGAAACGGAAGGACCGGAGGAACCGGGACGGCCGGCCGACCTGGCGGAATCAGAGGAATCGGTGGAACCGGAGGGGTAGGCGTCGGTGGTCATTCGTTCTCCCCGTCCATCGTGCGCTGGGCCGATACGCCGTCAGCGGACCGGCGACCGGATGCCGGTCGCAGGCCCGCCTGCGGGTCAGAGCTGAATGCTAGGGCGTGCCTCAGAGCGCGTCGGGGCCGCGCTCGCCGGTCCTGACCCGGACGGCGGTGTCGACCGGGACGCTCCAGACCTTGCCGTCACCGATCTTGCCGGTACGGGCGGCCTTCACCAGGACCTCGATCAGCTGCTCGGCGTCCTCGTCCTCGACCAGGACCTCGATGCGGACCTTGGGCACCAGGTCCACGGTGTACTCCGCGCCCCGGTAGACCTCGGTGTGACCGCGCTGGCGGCCGTAGCCGCTGGCCTCGGTGACCGTGAGGCCGTGCACTCCGAAGGCCTGCAGGGCGGCCTTCACGTCGTCCAGGCGGTGCGGCTTGATGACCGCGGTGATCAGCTTCATCGGGCGTCGACCTCGGCCTTCTCGGTGTTCACGGACACGGTGACGGGTGCCGCGGAGGCGGCAGGGGCGGCCGGGGCGGCGGCCGTGGTCATCGCGGGGATGCCGCGGGCGATGCCGGCGCCCAGCGCGCTGAAGTCGTACGCGGACTCGGCGTGCTCCGCCTGGTCGATGCCCGCGACCTCGACCTCCTCGGCGACCCGGAACCCGACGGTCTTGTGGATCGCCATGCCGAGCAGCCAGGACAGGACGAAGGAGTACGCGCCGACCGCGGCCACGCCCATCGCCTGCTTGCCGAGCTGCTCCAGGCCGCCGCCGTAGAACAGGCCCTTGGCGCTCTGGCCGACGCCGCCGGTGGCGAACAGGCCGATCAGCAGCGAGCCGACCACGCCGCCGACCAGGTGGACGCCCACCACGTCGAGCGAGTCGTCGAAGCCCCAGCGGTACTTGAGGCCGACCGCGGCGGCGCAGGCCACACCGGCGATCAGGCCGATCGCGACGGCGCCCAGCGGGGAGACCGAGCCACAGGCCGGGGTGATGGCGACCAGGCCGGCGACCGCGCCGGAGGCGGCGCCCAGGGTGGTGAACGCGCCGTGCTTGATCTTCTCGAAGACGAGCCAGCCGAGCAGCGCCGCCGCCGTGGCGACCTGGGTGTTGACCAGGGCCATCGCCGCGACACCGTTGGCGGCCAGCGCCGAACCGGCGTTGAAGCCGAACCAGCCGAACCAGAGCAGCCCGGAGCCGAGCATCACCAGCGGCAGGCTGTGCGGGCGCATCGGGTCCTTGCGGAAGCCGACCCGCTTGCCCAGCACCAGGCACAGGGCCAGGCCCGCGACACCGGCGTTGATGTGCACGGCGGTGCCGCCGGCGAAGTCGATCACGCCGTTGCGGTCGCCGAGCCAGCCGCCGTTGCCGCCGTCGAAGAAGAACACCCAGTGCGCGACCGGGAAGTAGACCAGGCTGACCCAGAGCGCGATGAACAGGCCCCAGGCCGCGAACTTGGCGCGGTCCGCGATGGCGCCGCTGATCAGCGCCGGGGTGATGATCGCGAACATCAGCTGGAAGGCGGAGAACGCGGTGACCGGGATCGTGCCGGTCAGGTCGGTCACGCCGATGCCGCGCATCCCCAGGAAGTCCAGGTTGCCGATCAGGCCGGCGCCCGCGTCGGGGCCGAAGCTGAGCGAGTAGCCGTAGAGCACCCAGAGCACGCTGACGATGCCCAGCGAGATGAAGCTCATGGCGAGCATGTTGAGCGTGCTCTTGGCCCTGACCATGCCTCCGTAGAAGAAGGCCAGGCCCGGGGTCATCACCATGACCAGGGCCGCGCTGATGAGTACGAAGGCGGTATCGCCCGCGCTGAAGCCGTCCGGCATCGGCGTCTCCTCTGAATGGAAGCCGCTCCACACCCGGGATCCCTGTCCCGTGCCACCCGGGGTGTCGGCGATGAAGAGGAGAGTGCCGAAGGCGGGTTTCGGCCGATGCGGCCGGTTGTTTCGCGGCCGTGACGAGGCCGACGTCCGGGTTACGCGCTCGTGAACTACGGCCGTGCCGGCCCGCCGGATGGGTTACCGTTCGGCCGCGCGCCACCGGGAGTGCCGTGAACGCCACCGACCGTGGCGGCGGCGGCCGCCACGGTCGGGGTCGGGTGGTCCGGAGCGGGTTCCCGGTGGCCGGAACCCGTCCGCGGGGGCGGGAGCGGTCGCTCAGACCGCCGAGACGTACTCCGGGAGGTCCTGGGTCACCCGCTCCTGGAGCCGGTTGACCGCGTCCACGCCCTTGAACCGGTTGGCCGCCGCCTCGGTGGTCTTGCGCACCCGCGAGTTCAGCCGCTCGGAGCGGACCTTGGCGGCGATGTCCACCGCCTGCTCGGCCATCGCGGCCGCCTGCTCCGCCTCGTTCTGCAGCACGTGCACGCTGGCCATGCCGATCAGGTTGAAGGCGTAGGAGCGCACGTGGTCCTCGTCCTGGCGGAACAGGTCCACGGCCCGCTCCATCACCGGTGCGGACATCGAGGCGTACAGCTCGGAGCGGCCGGAGTGGTAGGCGAGGTCGCGGTAGGAGTGGGCGTTCTCCGCGTTGAGCTCGGCGGGTGAGAAGAACTTCAGCCAGTTCGGCTCGTCGTCGCTCTCGCGGATGTCGGTGAAGGTGTCCTCGGCCAGCCGCACCGCGCGGGCGCAGCGGTTCACCTCGCCGATGGTGGCGTACGCGCGCGCCTCCATCGCGTACAGCAGGGCCTGCTGGCGCGGGGTCGCGGTGTCGCGGCTGCCGTACTGGGCGAGGTGGATCAGCTCCAGGGCGTCCTCGCCGCGGTTGAGGTGGATCATCTGGCGGCTCATGTCGGTGAGGATCAGCGCGCCGAACGGGCGGTCGCCCGCCTCCTTTGCCGCGTGCAGCGCCAGGACGTAGTACTTCTGGGCGCTGGGGTGCATGCCGACGTCGTACGACATCCAGCCGGCGAGGTGGGCCAGCTCGGCGGTGAGCCGGAACAGCCGGCGGGTGGTGTGCTCCGGGTAGGTCTCCTGGAGCAGGTCGGTGACCTCGTGCAGCTGGCCGACCACGGCCTTGCGGCGCAGGCCGCCGCCGTTCTGGGCGTCCCACTGGCGGAACATGACGGTGGTCTGCTCCAGCAGTTCCAGCTCGGGCTCGGAGAGCCGGCCGCTGTGCGGCTGCCCGCCGTTGGCGGCGGCCAGGATCGGGGTGGGCGCGCCGCCCGGGCCGGGGGCGAGCCAGCGCTGCATCGGCTCGATCAGCGCGGCGCCGGCCGTCAGGGCCAGCGAGGTGCCGAGGAAGCCCCGGCGGTTGAGCATCAGGTCGCTGCGGGAGTAGTCACTGATCAGCTGGACGGTCTGCGGGGCGCTCCACGGCAGGTCGACGCCGCCGCCGACGGTGGAGACCGGGATGGCGGCGCGCAGTCCCAGGTCCTCGATGGAGACCACGGAGCCGAAGCGCTCGGAGAACAGCTCGGACATGATCTTCGGGATCGGCTCGCGGGGCTGCTCCCCGTCGAGCCAGCGACGCACCCGCGAGGTGTCGGTGGACACGTGGTGGGCCCCGATCTGCCGGGCCCGGCGGTTGACCTGACGGGCGAGCTCGCCCTTGGACCAGCCGCTGCGCGCGAACCACGTGGTCAGCTTCTCATTGGGTTGCTTCTCTGCCATGGGAACGTCCCCATCCCGCCCGGCCCCTGTCGCGGAGCCCCGATCGTGACTGCCCGACGCGCGGCCGCCCGAGGGTCGCGGGCTCCTGCCGGACGTGCCGTACCTGAGGTGCTGTCATCTTTGGTGTGCTGAACGTAACGCCCCCTGCGCCGTCCGGGGGAGCGTCCCTGGCGAAACGCCACCTTTCGCCACCCCCAGGAGTGAACCGAAGCCAGTCGGCACACGCTTCACTGGTTATCCCGGCGGCCCGGCATATGCGGCCCGCCAAGTCACACGGCAAACCACAGCAGCCACAGGCGAGTTCGCCCCCCGCGCGGGATGGCGTCCGTCTCGCGCACACGACGATCCGGCACCGGCACCGTCCGCCACAAGGCGGCGCACGAGGCACGTCCGAGTAACAGGCGCACGCCACGCGCTGCGCGCCGCCACCGCACGACGCACCACGCAACGGACAATCAACACAAAGTCACCGTCCCGTAACCACCGGCAACGAGAACCTGTTGGGGGAGGCATGGACAACCTGTTCGGCGAACTTCGGCTGGGGCACCTGCGGCTGGTACCGAGGGGCGCGCGCCGCCGTACCCGCGTCACCGCGTTCCAGGCGGCCGCCGAGTACACCGGCCGCTGGGGCTGGGCGGTCGCCGCCGGCACCCCGGCCGGACCCGCCGGCACCCCGGCCCGCTGCCCGTGCGGCTCGTCCGGCTGCGGCGCCCCCGGCCTGCACCCGGCGGCCGGCGGCGAGCTGCCGGCCGGCACCGGGCCGCGCGGCGACGGCGCCCCCGTCCTGTTCCCCACCGGTCGCGCCTTCGACGTGCTGGACGTCCCCGAGCAGGCCGGTCTGCAGGCCCTGGTCCGGCTGGAGCGGATGGGCACCCAGGTCGGCCCGGTGCTCGCCGCCCCGACCGGCCGGCTGCAGTTCCTGGTCGCCGCCGGCACCGCCCGCCGGCTGCCGGACCTGCTGTACCGGATGGGCTGGGACGACGCCGCGCTGGACCTCGTCTGCCACGGCGAGGGCGGCTACGTCGCCGCTCCCCCGACCGTGCTCGCCGGTCTCGGCCCGGTGCGCTGGCTGCGCCGCCCCACCCGCGACAACGCCGGCTGCCCGCCGGAGGCCCGTCTGCTGCTCGGCACCCTGGCGTACGCCTGCCACCGCGGCCGCGAGCGCGCCCCCGAGCCGGCCTGGATGGCCTCCTGACCCTCCCCGGCCGACGCTCCCCGCTGACGGCGTCCGGGCACGCGGAAGGGCCCGCCCCGAACGGAGCGGGCCCTCGCGGAGCCGGGTGCCGGACGGGGAGCTCAGTCCCCGATCAGCGCGTCCACGAACGCGCCCGGCTCGAACGGCGCCAGATCGTCCGCGCCCTCGCCGAGACCGATCAGCTTGACCGGCACGCCCAGCTCGCGCTGCACCGCGATCACGATGCCGCCCTTGGCGGTGCCGTCCAGCTTGGTCAGCACGATGCCGGTGATGTCGACCACCTCGGCGAAGACCCGGGCCTGGACCAGGCCGTTCTGGCCGGTGGTGGCGTCCAGCACCAGCAGCACCTCGTCCACCGGGCCGTGCTTCTCGACGACCCGCTTGACCTTGCCGAGCTCGTCCATCAGGCCGGTCTTGGTGTGCAGCCGGCCGGCGGTGTCCACCAGGACGGTGTCCACGCCCTCGGCGATGCCCTCCTTGACCGCGTCGAAGGCGATCGAGGCCGGGTCGCCGCCCTCGGGGCCGCGGACGGTGCGCGCGCCGACCCGCTCGCCCCAGGTCTGCAGCTGGTCGGCGGCGGCGGCACGGAAGGTGTCGGCCGCGCCGAGCACCACCCGGCGGCCGTCGGCGACCAGCACCCGGGCCAGCTTGCCGGTCGTGGTGGTCTTGCCGACGCCGTTGACGCCGACCACCAGGACCACCGCCGGGCCCTCCTCGTGCTTGGTGGAGCGCACCGTGCGGTCGGAGTCCTCGCCGATCAGCTGGACCAGTTCCTCGCGCAGCAGGCCGCGCAGTTCCGCGGGGGTACGGGTGCCGAGCACCTTGACCCGGGTGCGCAGCCGCTCGACCAGCTCCTGGGTCGGGGTGACGCCGACGTCGGCGGTCAGCAGGGTCTCCTCGATCTCCTCCCAGGTGTCCTCGTCCAGGTGCTCGCGAGAGAGCAGCGAGAGCAGGCCCTTGCCGAGCGAGTTCTGCGAGCGGGAGAGCCGGGAGCGCAGCCGGACCAGCCGGCCTGCGGTGGGCTCGGGGACTTCGAGGGCGGGGACCTCCGCCGCGGCCTCGGCCTCCTCGACCTCCTCGACGGTGGGGAGCTCCACCTCCTCGACGGTGCGGCGCGGCTCCTCGGTCGGCGGCGCGGACTCCTCGCCGACCTGGGGCTCGCTCGGGGTCGGGGGCGCCGTGATGACCGGCGCCTGCGACTTCGGGGGCAGCTGCTGGCGTCGTCTGCCGGAAACGACGAGGCCGGCGATCGCGCCGACGGCGACCACGGCGATGACTACGGCAAGGATCACGTATTCCATAACGCGTCCCAGTATCCGTGACCCGGGCCCGGACGGACCGCAGGAGTCGCGCCGGATCCGCGCGGGCACCCCCTGACGGCCCCCGGACGACGGTGGACGGATCCCTGTCGGCTCCGGCTACCGCCGTCCGCCGGTCCGCTCCCGGTGCTCCTCGCGCAGCCGCTGGCTGATCACCTGGGAGATGCCGTCGCCCTTCATGGTCACCCCGTAGAGGGCGTCGGCGGACTCCATGGTCAGCTTCTGGTGGGTGATCACGATCAGCTGGGAACTCTCCCGCAGCTCCTCCATGATCCCGACCATCCGGCGCAGGTTGGTCTCGTCCAGCGCCGCCTCCACCTCGTCCATCACGTAGAAGGGGCTGGGGCGCGCCTTGAAGATCGACACCAGCAGGGCGACCGCGGTCAGCGAGCGCTCGCCGCCGGAGAGCAGAGAGAGCCGCTTGACCTTCTTCCCCGGCGGGCGGGCCTCCACCTCGACCCCGGTGGTCAGCATGTTCTCCGGATCGGTCAGCAGCAGCCGGCCCTCACCGCCGGGGAACAGCCGGGCGAAGACGCCCTCGAACTGGGCCGCGGTGTCGTGGTAGGCCGCGGTGAACAGCTGCTCGACCCTGGTGTCCACGTCCTTGACGATGTCCAGCAGGTCGCGCCGGCCGCGCCTGAGGTCGTCCAACTGCTCGCCGAGGAAGGTGTGCCGCTCCTCCAGCGCCGCGAACTCCTCCAGCGCCAGCGGGTTCACCTTGCCGAGCTGCTGGTACGCCTTCTCCGCGGCCCGCAGCCGCTTCTCCTGCTCGGCGCGGACGTACGGGCGCGGCTCCCCCGGCTCCCCGCCGTCCTCGGGCACGGACGGCGGCACCGGACGGTCCGGCCCGTACCCGGCGAGCAGGTCGCCGCCCTCGATGCCGAACTCCTCCAGCACCCGGGTCTCCACCTGCTCGATCCGCAGCCGCTTCTCGGCCCGCAGGACCTCGTCGCGGTGCCCGGCGTCGACCAGCTTGTCGAGCTCGGCCTTGAGCTCGCGGCCGTGCTCGCGGTGCTCGCGCAGCTCCGTCTCGCGTTCGCTGCGGGCCTGCTCGACCGCGGCGCGCTCGGCGTCCGCGCGGGCGAGCGAGACGTCCAGGCGGGCGAGCAGCTGCCGGGCGCCGGACGCGACGGCGGCGGCCACCCTGGCGTCGTGCTCCGCGCGGCGGCGGCGCTCGGCGGCCCGCTCGCGCGCCTCGCGTTCGGCGCGGGCGGCCCGGTCGAGCTGGTCGGCCCGGCCGGCCAGCGAGCGGACCCGCTCCTCGTGGGTGCGGACGGCGAGCCGGGCCTCCAGCTCGGCCTGCCGCGCCCCGGTGGCCGCCTCGGCGAGCCGGTGGCGCTCGGTCTGGTCCGGTTCGTCCTCGCCGGCCGCGTCCGACTCCTCGGCGGCGGCGAGCCGTTCGGCGAGTTCGGTGGCGGCGGCCAGGGCCCGGTCGAGTCCGTCCTCGGCGCGGGCCGCGGCGGCCGACAGCCGTTCGGCCTCACCGGCGGCCGCCCGGGCCTGGCCGATGAGCCGGCCGAGCGTGCCGGCCAGCCGGGCCCGTTCCTTCTCGGCCCGCCGTCCGTCGGTCACCAGGCGTTCCACCTCGGCGGCCGACTCCCGGCGCCGTTCGGTGAGTTCGGCCAGCCGTTCGGCGGCTCCGGCGCAGCGGACGCTCAGCCCGGCGAGGGCGCGGGCGGTCTCGTCCACGGCCGCCCGGGTCTCCAACGAGCTGGGCACACCCGCCGAGCCGCCGTACCCGGAGCCGCCGGCGAGCAGGTCGCCCTCGGCCGTGACGGCGGTCAGGCCCGGGTGGTCGGCGAGCAGCCGCAGCGCGTCGTCGAGCGAGTCCAGCACCACCGTGCCGGCCAGCAGTCCGTGGACGGCGGGCAGCAACTCGGCGGGTCCGTCGACCAGTTCGGCGGCCCACCGGGCTCCGGCGGGCAGCGCCCCGGCCGGGCGGGCGGGCGCGGGCGCACCGGCGATCAGCAGGGCGGCGCGGCCGGCGTCCCGTTCGCGCAGCAGCCGCAGGGCTTCGACGGCGGTGGTGGCCGAGTCCACGGCGAGCGCGTCGGCGGCCGCGCCGAGCGCCGCGGCGACGGCGACCTCGTGGCCGGGTGCGATCCGCAGCAGTCCGGCGGCCGGGCCGAGCAGTCCGGCGGGCCGGTCGGCGTCCGCGAGCAGGGCGCCGGCGCCGTCCTTGTGGCGCAGGCCGAGGGCCAGGGCCTCGTGCCGGGCGGTGAGCGCGGCGCGTTCGCGCTCGGCCGCGCCGGCGACCTCCCGGGCCTCGGCGAGTTCCCGCTCGACGGCGGCGAGGGCGGCACGGGCGGCCTCGTGGGCGCGCTCGGCCTCCTCGTCCAGGGCGCCGAGCGCCTCGGTCTCCTCCCGCAGTTCCCGGTGCTCCCGCTCGGCGGCCGCGGCGCGCAGCAGCGCCTCGTCACGGGCCTCGGCGAGCCGGCCGATCTCGGCCTCGGCGCCGGCCGCGCGGGTGCGGGCCGCGGCGGCCTGGCCGTGGAGCCGGGCGAGGCCCTCGCGGCGGTCGGCGATGGCCCGGGCGGCGTCCTTGAGCCGGCGCTCCTCCTCGGCGAGTCCGCGTTCCAGCCCGCCCCGGGTCTCGACGGCCTCGGCGAGCGCGTACGAGGCCTCCTCCAGGGCCTCGGCGAGCGCGGCCTCCTCCTCGCGGATCCGCTCGGCCTCGCGTTCCAGCTCCTCGGGGTCGCGGCCGCGGCGCTCCTCGGTCCGGCCGTCGGCGGCGGCGTGCCGGGCCCGGGCCTCGGCGAGCCCGATGGTGCCGCGGGTGCGTTCGGCGAGCGAGGACAGCCGGTACCAGGTCTGCCGGGCGGCCTCCAGGCCGGGCCCGAGCTGCTGGACCTGGGCCTCCAGCACGGCTTCGCGCTGGATCGCCCGGCCGAGTTCCTGCTCGACGGTGGAGCGGCGCAGCCGGAGCGCGAGTTCGTCGGCGATCTCCGCCTCGACGGCCCGGCGCAGGGCCAGCAGGTCGTCGGCGAGCAGGCGCAGCCGGGCGTCGCGCAGGTCGGCCTGGATGCCGGCGGCCCGCCGGGCGATCCGCGCCTGCCGGCCGAGCGGGCCGAGCTGGCGGCGCAGTTCGGCGACCAGGTCCTGGACGCGGTTGAGGTTGACCTGCATCGCGTCCAGCTTCCGCAGCGCCTTCTCCTTGCGCTTGCGGTGCTTGAGGACGCCGGCGGCCTCCTCGATGAAGGCGCGCCGGCCCATCGGGTCGGCGTGCAGGACGGAGTCGAGCCGGCCCTGGCCGACGATGACGTGCATCTCGCGGCCGATGCCGGAGTCGGAGAGCAGTTCCTGGATGTCGAGCAGCCGGCAGGTGTCGCCGTTGAGGGCGTACTCGCTGCCGCCGTTGCGGAACATGGTCCGGGTGATCGTGACTTCGGCGTACTCGATGGGCAGGGCGCCGTCGGTGTTGTCGATGGTGAGGCTGACCTCGGCGCGGCCGAGCGGGGGGCGCCCGCTGGTGCCGGCGAAGATGACGTCCTCCATCTTGCCGCCGCGCAGCGATTTGGCGCCCTGTTCGCCCATCACCCAGGAGAGGGCGTCCACCACGTTGGACTTGCCGGAGCCGTTGGGGCCGACCACGCAGGTGATGCCGGGCTCGAAGCGCAGGGTGGTGGCGGACGCGAACGACTTGAACCCGCGCAGCGTCAGGCTCTTCAGGTGCACGCGCCGGTTCTCCTCGTCACTCGCCGGGGCTCGTGGAGGGCCCCGGCGGCGACTGTATCCCGGAGGACCGGGAGGATCCGGACACGACGAAGGGACGCCACGCAGGGCGTCCCTTGCAAGCTGCGTCCCTTTCGGGGCTCAATGCACAGCGGCGTCGATCCGTGAGATCGGGCGGGACTCAGGTGAGAGCCGGCTCCCGCTGATCCAGATCGATGCTGCTGAGCAGCGAGTGCTCGTCAGCGACAGCGGTGAGAGCGTCGTTCTCAGCCTGCATCCGAAGGAGTTCGGACTCCAGATCCTGGACGCGCTGCTGAAGCCGTCGCATCTCGGAGAGCATTCGCGGGTCGGGGCCGCCGACGTACCCGAGAAGCGCCTTTGCCATGATGAATGGTCCTCCACGCTGAGTGACCGAACCGGAACGGTTTGGGTCTAGGGGGAAGGGGGACGCACGCGCGGCGAGCGACCGGCAGTGCTGGCTGGGCACCATGGCACAACCACCGTGAGCTGGGCCCACGGGGGTATGCGCCTACCGGACGAACGCGGTCGTGTGCGCGGGCTTCCAGCGTCTCACCAAAGACGGTACGGGTCAACACGATCACCGCACGCTACCGCGCCCCTGTCACCTGCATGGCGGCATCGTCACGCCGTGCGGTCTCGGGCGGGCTCCACCGGGGTGCTCGTGGATCATCACTCGATGCGGAGTCAACCACGAGTCTGCCCGGATGGCAACCGTATGACACCGGCAGTTGCCTGCACTTTTCCGCGATCCGCGAGCCGGACGACCCGAACGAGTGAACCGGGTGCGGGGTTCAGCGGATCTCGAAGCCCGGGTAGCCGTCGCCGGTGGCCGTCCAGATCTCGGTGACGCCGGTCACGTTACCGGGCGTGCCGGGCCCCCTCAGCAGCGTGAGCAACCGCTCGCAGTCCGGCGGCAGGCCCTCGGCCACCACCTGGACGCGGCCGTCGCCGAGGTTGCTCGCGTAGCCGGTGAGGCCGATCTCCAGCGCGCGGGCCCTGGTCCACCAGCGGAACCCGACCTGCTGCACCTTGCCCCGCACCCAGGCGGTCACCCGGACCGGCTCGTCCCCGTGCGCGTCACGACCATGCATGTCCCGACCCTATCCGGCGGCCGGGACGGTCGCCCCCGACGGCGTGCGGCCGGCCGCGGGCGGCGCCCGCGGCGTCAGCCGGCCTTCGGATCGACCGGGCCCTCGACGGCCCAGCCGGGGCTGTGGATCTCGATCCGCAGGTCGTCGCGGACACCCTCCCGCCCGCAGGTGCGACAGGTCCAGGCGGGGTCGTACGGGTGGGGCCCGCAGCCGTCCGGGGCGTGCCGCAGGGTCACCGGGGGCTGCGGCAGCAGCCAGCGGTCGCCCCAGGAGAGCAGGGCCTGGGTGAGCGGGGCGAGGTCCCGGCCGGCCTCGGTGAGGTGGTACTCGAAGCGCGGCGGGCGCTCGCTGTAGGCGCGGCGCTCCACCACGCCGGCCTCCTCCAGGGCGCGCAGCCGGGCGGTGAGGCGGTCGCGCGGGGCCCCGGTGTTGCGGGCGATCCGGTCGAAGCGGTGGTTGCCGTAGAAGATCTCGCGGACCGCGAGGAGGGCCCACTTCTCGCCGACCACCTGGAGGGCGGCGGCGATCGAACAGGGCCGGCCGGGGATGTCGTCGGGGGTGCGCGAGCTCACACGACCAGCCTGCCACACAGGGTTGTGTTCTCAAACCCGGTCGCGCTACCTTCCCGGGCCATGGACAGAGTTGGAAATTCAAACCCACTTCGTGAGGCCGCCCCGGCCGCCCCCGCCGCCCCCGCCCGCCCCGCGGGCCCGGTGTTCCTGGTGGTCGCCGCCGCCGTCTTCGTCTCCAACCTCGACCTCTTCGTGGTCAACGTGGCCCTGCCCGCGATGGCCGGCCACTTCGGCGGCGCCGCGCTCGCCTCCCTCTCCTGGGTGCTCAACGGCTACGCGATCGTCTTCGCCGCCCTGCTCGTCCCGGCCGGCCGCCTCGCCGACCGGATCGGCCACCGCGCGGGCTTCCTGGCCGGCCTCGCCGTCTTCACCCTCGCCTCGGCGCTCTGCGCCCTCGCCCCCGGCGTCGCCTGGCTGGTCGCCGCCCGGGTGCTCCAGGCCGCCGGGGCCGCGCTGCTGATGCCCACCTCGCTCGCCCTGCTGCTGGACGTCACCGAGGCACAGCGTCGTCCGCGCGCCGTCCGGGCCTGGGCCGCGATCGGCGGGATCGCCGCCGGGCTCGGCCCGGTGCTCGGCGGGCTGCTGGTCGAGGTGGACTGGCGCTGGGTCTTCCTGGTCAACCTGCCGGTCGGGGTGGCCGCCCTCCTCGCCGGCCGGCGGGTCCTCCCCCGCCCGGCCCGTACCGAGCGGGGGCCGCTGCCCGACCTGTTCGGCGCGCTGCTGCTGACCGCCGCGATCGGCCTGCTCGCCGTCGCCCTGGTCAAGGCCGAGGCCTGGGGCTGGGGCTCGTACCGGGTGGTCGGCGGTCTGTTCGCGGCGGCCCTGCTGACCGGTTGGTTCCTGCTGCGCTCGGCCCGCCACCCGGCGCCGGTGGTGGAGCTGCCGCTGCTGCGGGTACGGGGCTTCGCCGCGGCCAACGCGGCCGCCCTGCTGTTCACCGCCGCCTTCGCCGGGATGCTGCTCGGCTCCGTCCTCTGGTGCCAGCAGGTCTGGGGCTACTCGGCGCTGCGAACGGGCCTCGCGCTCGCCCCGGGCCCGCTGCTGGTCCCGCCGGTGAGCCTGGCCGGCGGCCCGCTGCAGCGCCGGATCGGCCCCGGCCCGCTCGCCGCGCTCGGCCCCCTGGTGTTCGCCGCCGGGATCGGCTGGTGGGCCCTGGCCCTCACCGCCGAGCCCGACTACGCGGGCGCGCTGCTGCCCGGGATGCTGCTCACCGGGCTCGGCGTCGGGCTCACCCTGCCGACCCTGATCGGCGCCGCGGCGGCGGCCCTGCCGCCCGCCCGCTTCGCCACCGGCTCCGCCGTCACCTCGATGGCCCGCCAGATCGGCGCGGTGGTCGGCGTCGCCGTCCTGGTCGGCGTGCTCGGGACCCCGCGCGACACCGCGGCCGCCGTGGACGCCTTCCGCCACGGCTGGATCGCGATCGCCCTCACCGCCGTGCTCGCCGGCGCGGCGGCCCTCCTCCTCGTCCGCCCCCGGACGTCACCGCGCTGAGCCCCGCCGCCCCGGGCCCGGACCGACGGGTCCGGGCCCGGTCCGTCCGTCCTTCCTTCAGAAGCCCCCGCCGAAGTCGCCGCCACCGCCGAAGTCCCCTCCGCCGAACCCGCCCCCGAAGTCACCGCCGGAGAAGTCGCCGCCCGAGTGGTCACCCCCGTCGTAGCCCGAGCCGTCCCCCGGCGAGGCGTAGGCGGGGCCGCTCAGCATCGCCGAGCCGAGCATCGTCCCGACCAGCAGGCCGGGCAGCAGCCCGCCGCCGTACCCGCCGAAGTAGCCGCCCGCCCACGGCCCGTACGCCGGTCCCGCGTTCCAGTACGGCTGCGGGCCCGCGGCGGTGGGCACGGTCCGGATGTCCGGCTCCCGTCCGGCGGCCAGCCGCTCGCCGTCCGCGGCGCAGACCGGGACGGCCCGGGCGGCGCCGCCGGCCGGCGCCCAGTCGGCGTCCCGGACCGAGGGGCCGTGCCGCGGGTCGAAGAAGCAGGGCGGACGGCGCTCGGGCACCTCGCGGCCCTCGCGCCGGGCGGCCAGCACGGCCAGCGAGAACCGGCCGTCCTCCAGCGCCTCGGTGACCGGCCCGACCTGCTCCGGCCCCTTCGCCTCGTCCATCAGCCGCTTGGCCCGGTCGTAGGAGTCCAGCGCGCGCGCGTAGTCACCGCGCTGGGTGTCGTCGGCGTCGGCCGCGCCCGGGTCGAAGTCCAGCCGGTCCAGCTCCTCGCCGAAGGCGGTGATGTCCTCGTCCACCACCCGGCGCAGCTGGGCCAGTTCGGCCCGGCGCTGCTCCTCCTTGCGCTGCCGGGAGCGGCGCAGCACCAGGAACACCCCGGCGCCGACCAGGGCCAGCAGGGCGAGCGGGACGACCACCCCGGCCACCGTCGGCCCGGTGTCGGCGGCCACGCCGTGGCCCCGGACCTGCGGGGCGGCGGTGTCGACGAAGTCGTTCAGGACGGCGTCGACGTCGCCGGGGTGCGAGCGCAGGGACGCCCCGGCGATCCGTTCGGCGCTGGTACTCGGCAGGGCGGCGGCGTCCGAGCGGGCCTGGAACTCCTCGCCGCGCCAGATGCCGTAGACGCCGGTGATGCCGACCTTGGTGCGCAGGTCCTGGAAGACGGTCTGCGCGCCGTACTGGTCGGTGGCCGGGACGACCGCGAGGAAGATCGGCTTGTCGGCGGAGCGGACCTTCTCGGCCAGCGCGTCGGCCCGCGCCGGGCCCAGCCGGTCCGCCATCGCCGGATCGACGTAGACCCGGCCCTCCTTGAGCGCGGCGGAGGCGTCGTCCAGTCCGGCCGCCGAGGCGGCGGGGGCCAGCAGCAGCGAGGCGAGCAGGAGCAGCAACCCGAGCGCCGCCGCCACCGGGGCGAACGGCCCGGCGGCCCGGGTACGTCGTCGTACGAGGGGTCCCATGGCAGCGACGCCACCTCTCGAATCGGGCGAATGTGCACATGCTTCACATACCCCCACGCGGCCCACCCCCACCGTCCGCCGGGGTGCCCGCCCTCCTCGGGGATGATGTTTCGCCCGCCGGCCCCTGAACCCGCTCCGGAGCGGGAACCCCCGCCCTGGGCCGCACGTCGTCCCCGCGGGGGGCGGCCTCCCGCGACCAGGCATAGTGGAGCCTGCCTTTTCCCTTCCATGACCATCTCTTGACCATGACTCTCGATCGGAGCACCTGGTGATCATCGGCCTCGTCACCGCCGTGGCAGCCTCGGCCTGCTACGGCACCGGCTCGGTCCTTCAGGCCGTCGGGTCGCGCCGCTCCGCCCGGGAGGAGGCCGCCAAGGGGGCCTCCGGCGGGACCACCGAGCACGGCGGCCCCTCCCTCTCCTCCACCGCGAAGGCCGCCGTCACCTGGGAGTTCATCGTCGGGACGGTGCTCGACCTGATCGGCTTCGGGCTCGGCGCGCTGGCCGCCCGGCTGCTGCCGCTGTTCCTCTCCCAGACCATCATCAGCGCCAACCTGGTGATCACCGCGGTGCTGAGCATCAAGCTGCTGGGCATCCGGCTCAAGCAGCTGGAGTGGGCCTCGATCGGCGTGCTCTGCTCGGCCCTGGTGATGCTCGCGGTCGCGGCCGGCCCGGAGGGCGGCCACCACGCGGACATGACCTTCCACTGGTGGCTGCTGACCGTCACCACCGTGGTGCTGGTCGGGGGCAGCCTGCTGGTGCGCCGGATGGGCTCCAAGGGCGCGATCGTCGCCGGTCTGCTCTCCGGCCTGGGCTTCGGCGCGCTCGGCGTCGGCGTGCGCATCCTCAACGGCGTCGACCCGTTCGAGCTCGGCGCGCTGCTCTCCGACCCTGCTCTGTACGCCGTGCTGATCGGCGGCATCGGCGGCATGTACGTGCACACCGTCGCGCTGCAGATCGGCTCGGTGAACGGCGCGACCGCCGCCCTGGTGGTCGGCGAGACCGTGTTCCCCGGCGCGGTGGGCGTGATCTGGCTGGGCGACGTCACCAAGTCCGGCCTCGGCTGGCTCGGGGTGGTCGGCTTCGTGCTCGCCGTGGTCTCCGCCGTCGGGGTCGCCTACTTCGGCCAGGACACCCACGGCGCCGGCCCGGAGCCGGCCGAGGCCCCGCAGCCGGAGCTCAGCAAGCGCTGAGACCTGCGAAGCCGCAGGGCCCGCCGGTTCACGTCCCAGGCGTACCGGCGGGCCCTTCGCGTTCTCAGCGCGCCCGCGGCGGGCGCTGGCAGCGGGGGCAGAAGTAGCTGGAGCGGTTCATCCAGGCGGCCCGGCGGATCGGCGTGCCGCAGCGGCGGCAGGGCTCGCCCTCCCGGCCGTAGGCGTCCAGGTCGCGGGAGAAGTAGCCGCTCTCGCCGTTCACGTTGACGTAGAGGCTGTCGAAGCTGGTGCCGCCGACGGCCAGCGCCGCGGTCATCACGTCCCGGGCGTTGGCCAGCAGCAGGGCCGCCTGCGGGCGGGTGAGGGTCGCGGTCGGGCGGTCGTAGTGCAGTCGCGAGCGCCACAGCGCCTCGTCCGCGTAGATGTTGCCGACGCCGCTGATCAGGGTCTGGTCCAGCAGGGCGCGCTTGACGGTGGTGCGCCGGGCACGCAGCGCGGCCGTGAAGACGGCGTCGTCGAAGCGGGCGTCCAGCGGGTCCCGGGCGATGTGCGCGATGGACAGCGGGGTGGACTCGGCGTCGTCCTCGGCCTCCTCGACGGCCAGGCCGCCGAAGGTCCGCTGGTCGACGAAGCGCAGCTCGCGGCCGCCGTCGGTGAAGCGCAGCCGGACCCGCAGATGGGTCTCGTCCGCCGCCGAGGGGTCCTGGACGAGCAGCTGGCCGCTCATCCCGAGGTGCCCGATCAGCGAGAATCCCGCGGTCCGCGGCTCCGCGGTGCCCAGCGGCACCCAGAGGTACTTGCCGCGCCGCCGGGCCTCGCCCAGCGTGGTGCCGGTCAGCCGGGCGACGAAGTCCGCGGCGCCGGCCGGCTGGCGGCGCACCGCGCGCGGGTGGAGCACCTGGACGTCGGCGACGGTGCGGCCGGCGACCCAGTTCGCGAGTCCGCGACGGACGACCTCCACCTCGGGGAGTTCTGGCACCTCGACGGCCTCCTGTGCGACGGGACGGGCAGCACGAAGGGTACTGCGGGTCCGGGGTCCGTGAACGCGGGCCCCGGATCCCGTTCGGAGGTCGGAGGGGAGAGCGGGGTCAGGCCCCGCCGGCCGGCAGGCGGTCGGCGTACTTCTCCTTGATCGCACGCCAGGCGCTCTCGGCGGCCTTCTGCTCGGCCTCCTTCTTCGAGCGGCCGACGCCGCTGCCGAAGTCCTCTCCGGCCACCCGGGCGGCGGCGGTGAAGGTCTTCTCGTGGTCCGGGCCGGACTCCTCGACCACGTACTCCGGCACCCCGATGCCCACCGAGGCGGTGAGCTCCTGGAGGCTGGTCTTCCAGTCCAGGCCGGCGCCGAGCTGAGAGGACTCCTCGATCAGCGGGTCGAACAGCCGGTGGACGAACTCGGTGGCCGCGTCCAGGCCGCGGTCCAGGTAGACGGCGCCGATCACGGCCTCGACGGTGTCGGCGAGGATCGACGACTTGTCGCGGCCGCCGGTGCCCTCCTCGCCCTTGCCGAGCCGGATGAACGCGCCGAGGTCCAGGCCCCGGCCGACGTCGGCGAGCGCGCGGGAGTTCACCACCGCGGCGCGCAGCTTGGCGAGCGTGCCCTCGGGGACGTCCGGGTGGACGCGGTAGAGGGTGTCGGTCACCACCAGGCCCAGCACCGAGTCGCCGAGGAACTCCAGGCGCTCGTTGGTGGGCAGCCCGCCGTTCTCGTACGCGTACGAGCGGTGGGTGAGGGCGCGCACCAGAAGGGCGCGCTCGAGCGTGTACCCGAGGCGCCCTTCCAGGACGTCGTATTCGGTCGAAGCCGGCCCGCCGGCCTTGCCACCGCCGGACTGGGCGGAGGACGACTTGCGGGAGGAGTTACCGTCCGACATCGATCCGTGCACCCCGCCGATCAGACCGAGAGGACCTGGCGACGGTTGTACGTGCCGCAGCTCGGGCACGCGATGTGCGCGAGCTTCGGCTCGTGGCAGCGGTCGCACGCCACGAGGGCCGGGGCAACGGCCTTCCAGTTGGACCGGCGGTGGCGCGTGTTGCTGCGCGACATCTTCCGCTTCGGAACAGCCACGGCTACTTCTCCTGGTTCTCGGCGGCACCCTCACGGGTGTCGCTGTTCTCGTTTCCCGGCCGCCGATCAGCGGCTTCGGCACGGGCCTCGTCGCCGTTGTCGGCGGAGAGTCCCTGCAGAGCCGCCCACCGGGGGTCGACGGCGTCGTGGTGGTGCGCCGGGTCGTCACTCAGGCGCGCCCCGCATTCGGAGCACAGGCCCAGGCAGTCTTCCTGGCACACCGGCTGCAGCGGCAGTGCGAGCACCACCGCGTCACGCAGCACCGGCCGGAGGTCGAAGAAATCGCCCTCCAGACGGTAAGTCTCTTCCTCGGAATCCTCGTCGAGGTCCTCGGTCCCGGCGGTCCGGGCGCGGTGACGCTCGTCGGACTCCGGGTAGTAGTACAGCTCCTGGAAGTCCACGTCGATGTCGAACTCGACGGGCTCCAGGCACCGGACGCACTCGCCCTCGACCTGGGCCTCGGCCGTGCCGGTGACCAGCACGCCCTCGACCACGGACTCCAGACGGAGGTCCAGCGCGATCTCGCTCCCCTCCGGCACACCGATCACGTCGATGATGCCCAGGCCCTCGGGGGCCTCCAGGGTCCGGGCGACCTTGCGCAGCGAGCCGGGGCGACGGCCCAGCTCGTGCGTGTCGAACACGAGGGGGTCGCGGTGGTCGAGGCGGTTCAAGGTTCCTGACTTCCTGGGAAAAAAGCTGATGCGCGGCTCTGCTCGCCGGACGATGCGTGGGCAGACCGACGGCCCGACACGGAGAGGCCGGAGTGGTCAGACTACCGGACAGTCCCGCCAGGACCCAATCCTGGCGGGATCCTCCCGCCCCGGGCAGGTCAGCGCCCGCCCAGCTCCCGGAGCCTGGTCATGTCGATCATGCTGGTGTCGAAGAAGCTGGTCTCGTCCAGGCTCTGCTGCTGCGGGACGGCCGGCGGCAGCGCGGGCGGCGCGGGCGGCTGCTGCGGGTAGTGCCCGCCGGTCTCCTGCCCCCAGCCGTCGTACTGCTGGCCGCCGTAGCCCTGCTGCTGCGGGTACGCCCCCGTGGCCCCCGGCCCGGGGTGGCCCCAGCCGTCCGCCCCCGGCTGGCCGGCCGGGTAGGCCGGCTGCTGCGGGTAGCCGCCGTGGGTGTCCTGGCCCTGGTGGCCCCACTGGGCGGCCGCGTAGGGGTCGGCCTGGCCGGCCGGGTCGAAGCCGCCGCCGTACGCCTGCGCGTACTGGTCGGGCTGCTGCGCGGCCGCGTACTGGTCCCCGCCCGGGGTCTGCCAGCCCGCGGCGGCGGGGGTCTGCTCGGGCCAGGTCTGCTGCTGCGGGACGTCGGCGCCGTACCAGGACTGCTCGTCGCCGTCGGCGGCGAAGCCGGCCGCGACCGCCTCGGCGCGGTCCTTGAGCTGCTGGGCCTGGTCGGCGGCGGCGAGGTAGGCGCCGAGCTCGTCGATCGGGGCCTTGCCGAGCAGCTTGTCGCGACCCTTGCCGACCGCCTCCAGGGTCTTGGAGAGGACGACCTCCAGGGTGGCGAGCTTCACATCGACGTACTCGTCGACCTCGGGGCTCGGGCTGATCCGCTGCGGGCGGAACTCCTCGCCGTCGCCCTCGCCCTCCGGCTCGGACTCGAAGACGCTGGAGTCGCCGCGCAGCTTGGTGCGGCCGCGGCCGACGGCGCCGAGCGTCTTGGTGAGCACCACCTCGAAGTTGGCGAGCTTGCTGTCCACGTAGTCGTCGGCCTCGGCGCGCTTGCCCTCGACCTCGGCGCGGGCCTGCGCGAGGATGCGGTCCGCCTCGGCGCGGGCCTGCCGGACCACCTCGGTGTCGGAGATCAGCGAGCCCCGCTCGGCGTGCGCGCCCTGGATGATCCGCTCGGCCTCGGACTGGGCGTCGGCGACCACCTGCTCGTGGTCGGCCATCACCGACTGGGCCTGGGCCAGCTCGGCGGGCAGCGCCGCCCGGAGGTCCTGCAGCAGCCCGACCAGCTCGGCTCGGTTCACGACGCAGGAGGCCGACATGGGCATCGAGCGGGCGTTCTCGACGGCCGCGACGATCTCGTCGACCTTGTTCTGCACGTCCACGGGTCTTCAGTCTTTCCGTGTGCCGCCGACGTTCCGGCGGAGGCAGCGCCCGGCGCGGTGGACCTCACCGCAGGGCAGGGATACAGACTGTACGGCCACTGCCCGGCGAGCTCACAACGCCTGCGGCACCCCGCCCGGCCGGGCGGGGTGCAACCCATGACGAAACAACGGAAAACGACCCATCGGGCACCCGGACGCCCGGGCCGGTCACTGGGCCGCGCGACGCTCCGCGATCCGCTCGACCAGCCGGTCGTGCACCACCGGCGGCAGCAGGTGCGAGACGTCCCCGCCGTACGAGGCCACCTCCTTGACCAGCGTCGACGACAGGAAGCTGTAGGTCGGCGAGGTCGGTACGAAGAGCGTCTCCACCCCGGTCAGCCCGTGGTTCATCTGGGCCATCTGCAGCTCGTAGTCGAAGTCGCTGACCGCCCGCAGGCCCTTGATGATCGCCGGGATGCCCCGGTCGCGGCAGAAGTCCACCAGCAGGCCGAGGTGCGACTCGACCACCACGTTGCCGTACTGGGCGGTGGTCTCCTCGATCAGCGCGATCCGCTCCTCGATGGTGAACATGCCCTGCTTGTTCCGGTTCACCGCGACCGCGACGTGCACCACGTCGTACAGCTTCGAGGCACGCCCGATGATGTCGAGGTGCCCGTTGGTGATCGGGTCGAACGATCCGGGACAGACGGCGCGGCGCATGACGTGTGCTCCCTCGTGGGGTCCTGGTGCTGCGGGCCCGGCGCCCGCTAGTCGTGCTGGCGGGTCTCGGCGGCGGCGCGACCGTACCAGAGCGTGCCCTCGCCGTAGCGGCGGGAGCGCAGCACCTCGAAACCGTCGGGCCAGCCGAACTCGCCGCCTCGGGTGCTGCGCTCCACGGTGACGAGTGCGTCCTGCGCGAGCCAGCCCCCGGCCAGGAGTGTGATCAGCATCTCGCGGAGCTCATCGTCGGTGACCGCGTACGGAGGATCCAGGAACACCAGGTCGTACGGGCTCTGCGGGGCCGGCCCGGCGATCACCTTCTCCGCCCTGGCGGCGCGCAGCTCCGCGCCCGGCAGGGCGAGGGTCCGGACGTTCTCGCGGATCACCCGGGCCGCCTGGCCGTCCGCCTCGACCAGCAGGACGTGCTCGGCGCCGCGCGACAGCGCCTCCAGGCCCACCGCGCCGGACCCGCCGAACAGGTCGAGCATCCGGGCCCCGTGGATCGTGCCGCGCAGCGCCTCCAGGGTGGAGAACATCGCCTCGCGGGCCTTGTCGGAGGTCGGACGGGTGCCCCGGCCGGGCGGTACGGCCAGCCGGCGGCCGCCGGCCGCTCCGGCGATCACGCGGGTCATGAGGTGGCGGATTCCCTTCTGTACGGCTGCGCGCCGGCACGCGGCCGCGCGCACGGCGGAGCCCCGCCGGCCGGCCGGCGGGGCTCCCCATTCAACGCGGTCCGCCCGCGGGTGCGCTATTCGGCCGCGGCCTGGGCCGGCACGGTCGCGCCGAGCAGGGCCGGCGAGGCGTACCGCGACCAGGACAGGCAGCCGTCGGGCGGGCAGTACTCGGGACGGCGGGGGTCGTGGCCCAGCTCACGGAGCTTGGTGCGCACGGAGTCGGGCGTCCGGCCGAAGCGGGCGGCGATCCGGGCGACGGTCTCGGCGTCGTGGAAGCGCCGGACCAGCTCCTCCTCGTGCTGCGGCACCCAGGGGGCGCCGTGGCCGGGGTAGAGCTCGCGCAGCACGTCACGGTCGGGGATGGGCTCGGAGACGTCGGCGACGATCGCCAGGGCGCGCAGCGCGCGGTTGAGCGCGATCCGCAGCGAGGCGACGTCCTCGACCGGCAGGCGGAGCTTGCCCGAGGCGAGCGGCGCGGCGGCCGCCCCCTCGCGCCAGCCGGTCAGGGTGAGGGTGACCTCGCGGTCGTCGTCGCTGGCGAGTTCGATCCGGAAGACCTTGTCGCCCAGCGGGAGCTCGTTGAGATGACGGAATGCCATGGCAGGACCCCCAAGTGTCGCGCCAGGAACGCACCTTGAGGGTGCGTCCTGAACAACTACATTCTCTCCCGGGGGTCTGACAATCGGCCCGGCGCGACAGGGCCGGGCCCGCCCGCTCAGCCCTTCTCCAGATACTCCGCGCGCTCCTCGTCGACCAGGCTCTCCAGCGCGGTGCGCAGCGCCGGGTGGGCGTCCAGCCGCGGGTCCTCCTCGACCAGCCGGGTGGCGGCGGCGCGGGCGGTGACGATGACCTCCTCGTCCTCCAGCACGGAGAGCACCTTGAGCGAGGACTTCACGCCGGACTGCGCCTGGCCCAGCACGTCGCCCTCGCGGCGCTGCTCCAGGTCGATGCGGGAGAGCTCGAAGCCGTCCAGGGTGCCGGCCACCGCCTCCAGCCGGGCGCGGGCGGCGCTGCCCGCGGGCATGTCGCTGACCAGCAGGCACAGGCCCGGTGCGCTGCCGCGGCCGACCCGGCCGCGCAGCTGGTGGAGCTGGGAGACGCCGAAGCGGTCGGCGTCCATAATCACCATGGCGGTGGAGTTGGGCACGTTGACGCCGACCTCGATGACCGTGGTGGCCACCAGGACGTCCACCCCGCCGGCGGCGAAGCGGCGCATCACCTCGTCCTTGGCCTCGGGGGCGAGCCGGCCGTGCAGGATCTCCACCCGCAGGCCGGCCAGCGGCCCCTTCGCCAGCTTCTCGGCGGTCTCCACCACCGACAGCGGCGGGCGGCGGTCCTCGCCGCGGGCGCCGTCGTCGGCGGGGCCGTCGAGGTCCTCCAGCTCCTCCTCGGCCTTGGCGGCCCGGGCGCCCCGGCGGCCCTTGGCCGGCTCCGGCTCCTCGTCGCCGATCCGGGGGCAGACCACGTAGGCCTGGTGGCCCTTGGTGACCTCCTCGCGCACCCGTTCCCAGGCGCGGACCAGGAAGTTGGGCTTCTCCAGGGCCGGGACGACATGGGTGGCGATCGGCGAGCGGCCGGCCGGCAGTTGGTCCAGGACGGAGGTCTCCAGGTCACCGAAGACGGTCATGGCGACCGTGCGCGGGATCGGGGTGGCCGTCATGACCAGCAGGTGGGGCGGCTGTTCGCCCTTGGCGCGCAGCGCGTCCCGCTGCTCGACGCCGAAGCGGTGCTGCTCGTCGACGACGACCAGGCCGAGGTCCTGGAACTGGACCTTGTCCTCGATCAGGGCGTGGGTGCCGATGGCGATGCCGGCGTCCCCGCAGGCCATGTCGAGCAGCGCCTGCCGGCGGGCCGCGACGCCCATCGAACCGGTCAGCAGCACCACCTTGGTACCGAGCTCGGAGCCGCCCAGCATGCCGCCCTCGGCGAGGTCGCCCATCATCTCGACGATCGAGCGGTGGTGCTGCTGGGCGAGCACCTCGGTGGGCGCGAGCAGCACGGCCTGCCCGCCGGCGTCGACCACGGCGAGCATCGCCCGCAGCGCGACCAGCGTCTTGCCGGAGCCGACCTCGCCCTGGAGCAGCCGGTGCATCGGGTGCTCGCCGGCCAGGTCGGCGAAGATCTCGTCGGCGACTCTCCGCTGCCCGTCGGTGAGGGTGAACGGCAGCCGCGCGTCGAAGGCGTCCAGCAGCCCGCCGGCCCGGCGCGGGCGCGGGCGGGCGGGCAGCGCCGAGTCGGCGGCCCGGCGCTGGGCCAGGGCGATCTGGAGGACGAAGGCCTCGTCCCAGCGCAGTCGGCTCTGGGCGCGCTCGCGGTCGGCGTGGCCGCGCGGCCGGTGGATCAGCTCCAGCGCCTCGGCCAGCGGGATCAGGTCGTGCTCGGCGCGCAGCTCCTCCGGCAGCGGCTCGACGACCTCGCCGAGATGGGTGTCGAGCGCCATGTCGACGCACTTGGAGAGCTTCCAGCTGGGCATCTGGGCGCTGGCGCCGTACACCGGGATGAGCCGGCCGGCGAAGCGCTCGGCGACCCCGGAGTCGGCGTCCTGGTCGAGCAGCTGGTAGTCCGGGGAGACCAGTTGGCGCTCGCGGTTGAAGACGCCGACCTTGCCGGCGAACAGGCCCTGCGCGCCGGGACGCAGTTCCTTCTGCCGCCAGCCCTGGTTGAAGAAGACCAGCGAGAGCCGGCTGCGGCCGTCGGTCACCTCGACCTTCAGCCGGTCGCCCTTGCGGCCGTGGAAGGGGATCAGGGTGACCTTCTCGATCCGGGCCAGCACGGTGACGTGCTCGTCGATCTCCAGCTCGTCCAGACTGGTGAGCTGGCCGCGTTCGACGTAACGGCGCGGATAGTGGTGCAGCAGGTCGCCGACCGTGCGCAGCTTGAGGCTGTCGGCGAGGACCTTGGCGGTGCGGTCGCCGACGAGCTTGGTCAGTGGTTGATCGAGAGCGCCCATCACGCCCTGTTTACACCACCGGACCGACAGATCACTCCACCCCGATGAGCAGCGGCGCGGACTCCTGCCCGCCGTGGAAGACCGCGGCGTCCACCTCGGGCCGCCGGTACCGGGCGTGCGCGACCAGCCGGTCGGCCAGGCCGTCGGGGGCGCCCTCGCCGAGGATCAGGGTGACGAGCTCGCCGCCCGCGCCGAGCATCCGGTCGAGCACGCTGGTGCCGACCTCGATGAGGTCGGCGCCGATCACCGCGACGTCGCCGTCGATCAGGCCGAGCACGTCCCCGGCCTGGCAGACGCCCGCCATCGTCCAGGACTCCCCCTCGGCGAGGGCGAGTTCGGCGTACCGGGTGGCGCCGGCCGCCGAGGTCATGGCGACCACGTCCTCGTCGAAACGCCGCCCGGCCTCGTGCACGGCGAGCGCCGCCAGGCCCTGGACCGGCGAGCGGGTGGGCAGCACGGCGATCCGCACGCCCTCCTCGCGCAGCTGGTCGGCGGCGGCGCCGGCGGCGGCCCTCAGCTCGGGGTCGTTGAGCAGCAGGACGACCTCGCGGGCGCCGGCCCGGCGGACCGCCGCGGTGAGGTCGGCGCTGGCCGGGGGCCGTCCGGCGGCGTGCAGGACGACGGCGCCGGCCTGCTCGCACAGCTCGGCCAGGCCGGGGCCGGGGACGACGCTGAGCACCGCGCGGGTGCGCACCTCGCGCTCGCCGCGGTCGTCGCCGGCACCGGAACGGGCGGCGGCCTCGGCGAAGTGGGTGATCCGGATCTGGTGCGGCCGGCCGGCCTCCACCCCGGCCTCCACGGCGGCGCCGGCGTCGTCGACGTGCACGTGGACGTTCCACAGGCCGTCCCCGCCGCCGACCACCAGCGAGTCACCGAGCCCGGCCAGCCGCCCGCGCAGCGCGGGCAGCGCGTCGTCGGGGGCGTCCAGCAGGTAGATCACCTCGAAGGCCGGATGCCCGGGGCCGGGCGGCCGCACGTGCCCCTCGCAGCTCCCGGCGATCCGCACGTCGTCGCGCAGCGCGACCGGGCCCATCGGCTGGTGGCCGGCCACCGCGTCGGCCAGCGCGCCGAGGACGGCGACCAGGCCGCGTCCGCCGGCGTCGACCACCCCGGCCTCGGCGAGCACGGCGAGCTGTTCGGGGGTGCGCCGCAGGGCCTCGCGGGCGGCCCGGTAGGCCGTCTCGGCGACCTGGGCGAGCCCGTCGCCGGCCCGCGCGGCCTCCCGGGCGGCCACCCGGGCCACGGTCAGCAGGGTGCCCTCGACGGGTTCGGCGACGGCCTGGTACGCGGAGTCGGCGGCCCGCTGCAGCGCGGCCCGCAGCTGGTCGGCCCCGCCGCCCTCGGCCAGCGTCTCGGCGGTGCCGCGCAGCCACTGGGCGAGGATCACCCCGGAGTTGCCGCGGGCGCCGACCAGCGCGCCGCGGGCCATCACCCGCGCGGTCTCGCCGAGGCCCGGGGCGGCCCGGTCGGCCCCGGCGGCCTCGCTGAAGCTGTTCTCCACCGCGGCGGCGGCGGACTCGACGGTCAGGTAGAGGTTGGTGCCGGTGTCGCCGTCGGGTACGGGGTAGACGTTGAGCGCGTCGATCTCCTCGCGGGCCTGGCCGAGCGCGCGCAGGGCCAGCCGGCACCAGGTGCGCACGGCCGGGGCGTCGAGCGTCTGCAGCACCAGGTCTCCTCCGGACGGGACACCGCGATGGCCTCGGGGTGAACGGCGAGCGGCGATGTTGGCAGGTTATCGGGGAGCGGGCGGTGGCCGCTGGAGGGTGAGGGCCGGAGCGATCACCGGCGCGATCGTGGTAGTTTCGTTGAACGGAAGCAAGCGTTGTATGCTCTTCCGGTTGCCTGGAACAGTTCCGGGCTCACCCCTTGGTCCGGTCCGGTTCACGTGAGTGCTCCGGTGGGTTGACGGGGTTTTCGAACGTACATGATCTGAAGTCTTGGAGTGACTCCTGTGGCTGCCAACTGCGACGTCTGCGGCAAGGGGCCGGGCTTCGGCAACAGCATCTCCCACTCGCACCGCCGCACCCCCCGTCGTTGGAACCCCAACATCCAGACGGTGCGCGCTGTGATCGGGCGGACGCCGAAGCGGCTCAACGTCTGCACCTCGTGCATCAAGGCCGGTAAGGTCTCGCGCTGACGCGCAGACCGGTACGCCGGTCCTCCAGTCAGCCGGTTCATCCTCGGATGAACCGGCTTTCTGTCGTTCCCGCGTGACCTCCGGAAGGCCGGTCCCCGGAAGGCCTGTCCCCGGGAGCACGTGCCCCCGGGGACCCGCCGCTACGACCCGGCCGGACGCCAGCGCCAGGCGTGGTCGACCGGGCCGATCCCGGCCCCCAGGGCGAAGCCGCCCGCGATCGCGCCGGTGATGTACTCCTTCGCCGAGCCGACCGCCTCGGGCAGCGCCTCGCCCTTGGCGAGCCCGGCCGCGATCGCGCTGGCCAGGGTGCAGCCGGTGCCGTGGGTGTGCCGGTTGTCGTAGCGGGGGGCGCGGTACCAGTGCACCTCGTCCGGGCCGCCGTACAGCAGGTCCGCGGCCTCGCCGGCCAGGTGGCCGCCCTTGACCAGCACCCAGCGCGGGCCGAGGTCGAGCAGCGCCCTGGCCGCGTCCAGCATCTGTCCCTCGTCCTCGACCGTGCGACCGGTGAGCTGCGTCACCTCGTGGAGGTTGGGCGTGGCGAGGGTGGCCACCGGCAGCAGCCGCTCCCGTACGGTGGCGACGGCCTCGGCGGCGAGCAGGGCGTCCCCGTGCTTGGAGACGCCGACCGGGTCGACCACCACCGGGGCGGCCACGCCGGCCAGCAGCTCGGAGACGGTCTCGACCAGCTCGACCGAGGCGAGCATGCCGGTCTTCACGGCCTGGACGCCGATGTCGTCCACGACGCTGCGGAACTGGGCCCGGACGGCCTCGGCGGGCAGTTCCCAGTAGCCCTGGACACCGAGGGAGTTCTGCGCGGTGACCGCGGTGATCACGCTCATGCCGTGGACGCCGAGGGCGAGCATCGCCTTCAGGTCGGCCTGGATGCCGGCGCCGCCGCCGGAGTCGGAGCCGGCGACGGTGAGCACGCGGGGAGGAGCTGTCATGGGCCCCAACCTACCGGGCGGGGTTCAGAGCACGGCCTCCGATTCCGCCCAGCGGTCCTTGGGCACGGTCTTGAGCCGGGTGACCGCGTCGGCGATCGGGACCAGCGCGATCTCGCCCCGGCGCAGCGCGGTGAAGTGGCCGAAGGCGCCCTTGTGGACGGCCTCCACGGCGTGCCAGCCGAACCGGGTGGCGAGCACCCGGTCGCGGGCGGTGGGGATGCCGCCGCGCTGGACGTGGCCGAGGATGACCGGCCGGGCCTCCTTGCCGAGCAGGTCCTCCAGCTCGTGGGCGAGCCGGTTGCCGATCCCGCCGAAGGTCCGGTGGCCGAACTGGTCGAGGTCGCCGTGGTCGAAGCGCATCGTGCCGGGCATCGGACCGGCCCCCTCGGCGACCGCGATGATGGCGAACTTCTTGCCGCGGGCGAAGCGGTCCTCGACCAGCCGGGCCACCGCCTCGATGTCGAAGGGCTTCTCCGGGAGCAGGATGCCGTGGGCGCCGCCCGCCATCCCCGCGGTGAGGGTGATCCAGCCGGTGTGCCGGCCCATCAACTCGACCACCATGACCCGCTGGTGGGACTCGGCGGTGGTCTTCAGCCGGTCGATCGCCTCGGTCGCCACGTGCACCGCGGTGTCGAAGCCGAAGGTGACGTCGGTGGCGTCGATGTCGTTGTCGATCGTCTTCGGGACGCCGACCACCGGCAGCCCGGCGTCGCTGAACAGCCGGGCCGCGGTGAGGGTTCCCTCGCCGCCGATCGCGATCAGCGCGTCGATGCCGAGGTTGCGGGCGAGGGTGGTGGCGTTCTCCACCGCCCACTCGATCCGCTCGCGCCTGACCCGGGCCGAGCCGAGGATCGTGCCGCCCAGGGTGAGCAGTCCGGTGACGTCGTCGTGCGAGACCGGCCTGGCCCGGCCCTCGATCAGGCCGAGGAAGCCGTCCTCGATGCCGAGGATCTCGTCCCCGTGGACGTCGGTGCCGCGGTGCACCACGGAACGGATCACCGCGTTGAGGCCGGGGCAGTCGCCGCCGCTGGTCAGGACACCGATACGCATGGTGGCTGTGCTCTCCCGTTCCGCCGTGGTTCGGGCCACCCGGGGCTTCCCGGGCGGCCCCGGTCGGTAGGCAGCCTAGGGCCTGTCGCTTGGATTTTGTCGGATCAGACCGCGGCTCCCCCAACCTTCGGCTGGGGGGACCCCCATTCGTGCGTGCATCGCAAGGCGGAGGAAGGAGCCACTGCGGTGGGGGCACCTCCCGGCCGGAGGCTGGGGGCCATTGGCGACCGACGACAACGCAGCGTGGGGGCACCTCCCGGCCGAAGGCTGGGGGAGTGCGTGCCCGGACGCCGCGGGCCCGGCAAGGATCCGAGCGACAGGCCCTGTTGGTTCGGGGACCGCCGGGGCCCGTGACACAGCCGGACCGACGCGCCCCGGCCCACGGCCGTTCACTCGGCGAAGTGGTCCCAGCCGCCGACCCGGTCCCAGGGGGCGCCGTCCACCGTGACCCGGCCGCCCCGGCTGCCCGTCGGTCGTCCGGTCACCCGGCCCACCACCCGCCAGCGGGCGGGCAGTTGGACGCCGGCGGGGAAGGTCGCCGCGATCGCGTGGTCCTCGCCGCCGGAGAGCACCCACACCAGCGGGTCCACCCCGACCGCCTGGCCGATGTCGGCCATCTGCGCCGGTACGTCGAAGTCGGCCGCGCGCAGGTCGATGTCCACCGCGCTGGCCTTGGCGACGTGACCGAGGTCCGCGACCAGCCCGTCGCTGACGTCGATCATCGAAGTGGCGCCGAGCTCCGAGCCGGCCGGGCCCGCGTGGTAGGGCGGTTCGGGCCGACGGTGCGCCTCGACGAAGGCCCGCGGCGAGCGGAAGCCGCGCTGCAGCACGGTCAGTCCGGCGGCCGACCAGCCCAGCCAGCCGGTCACCGCGACCACGTCGCCGACCTGCGCCCCGGCGCGCGTCACCGCCGCGCGCCCCTGGAGGTCCCCGAGCGCCGTGATGGCCAGGGTGATGGTCTCCCCGCGCACCACGTCGCCGCCCACCACCGTGGCGCCGGCCACCTGGCACTCGTCGCGCAGCCCGTCCATCAGCTCGGTGGCCCAGGTGGTGGGCAGGTCGGCGGGGGCGACCAGGCCCAGCAGGATCGCGGTCGGCACCGCGCCCATGGCGGCCACGTCGGCCAGGTTCTGCGCGGCGGCCTTGCGGCCCACGTCGTACGCGGTGGACCAGTCCCGGCGGAAGTGCCGACCCTCGATCAGCACGTCGGTGGTGGCCACCACCCGGCCGTCCGGCGCCTTCACCACGGCCGCGTCGTCGCCCGGGCCGAGGTCGACCGCCTCGGTGAGCGGTACCCGGGCGGTCAGCTCCTTGATGAGTCCGAACTCACCGAGCTCGCCCACGGTCCCCTGCATCTGCCGTCCTCTCGCAGTCCGGCCGACACCGGCCGGACGATTCCACTCGAACGTTTCGCAACCCCCGTCCCCGGGGAGAGCGCGCCCCCCGCGCGCAGCGTACGCCCTCCGGACGCGCAGAGGTCTCCCCTCCCCGGCCCGCTGCGCGGTAGCGTGGTGATCAGTCTGCCGTTGCCCCCCGCGCTCCCCACCCGGGCGCCCCGACCGGGCGGTCACGGCGGCGGTCCCCGTTCCCAGCCGCCGGGAGGTCCCCGTGGTCCAGGCATACATCCTGATCCAGACCGAGGTGGGCAAGGCCGCCTCCGTCTCCGAGACCATCAAGGGTCTCCCGAGCGTCCAGCAGGTCGACGACGTCACCGGCCCGTACGACGTGATCGTCCGCGCCGAGGCCGACGACTTCGACGAGCTCGGCCGCCTGGTCGTGGCCCAGCTCCAGAGGATCGAGGGCATCACCCGCACCCTCACCTGTCCGGTGGTCCACCTGTAAGGCCCGGCTACCATCGGCGGGTGGCCCGACAACTGCGCGTCCCCCGCGTCCTGGCGACGCTCCCGGCCCCCGTCCGGTGGCTGGCGCTCCCGCTCGCGCTGACCTGCACCGTGGTGGTGCTGGTCGGCAGCTGGAGCACGTCCGAGGAGCCGATCGAGGTGCCCGTGCCGACGGGCAAGGCCGCGGGGTACTGCCGGGAGCTGGCCGGGGCGCTGCCGCAGGCCCTGCTGGGCCACCCCCGCAAGGACCCCTCCCCCGCCTCGCCGTACGTGGCCGTCTGGGACTCCTCGCCGCGCACGGTGCTGCGCTGCGGCGTGCCGCACCCGGACGAGCTCACCTTCGAGCGGCAGAAGGAGATCTCGCCCACCATCGACGACGTGACCTGGTTCGCACACGAGCTGGGCGACGGCGGCTACCGGTTCACCGCGACCCAGCGCGCGGCCTTCGTGGAGGTCACCGTGCCCGGAGGGGCCTACGCCAACCCGCTGGACGCGGCCGCCGCGCTCTCCGCGGCGGTCAAGGCGCACGTCCCGGCCTGAGCCGGGACGACGGGAGGGGCGGGCCCGTCGACGGGCCCGCCCCTCCTCGCGTCGGGCGTCAGCGCAGGCCGGTGGAGCGGTTCAGCGCCCGCTGCAGCAGCCGGTCGATCAGCTCGGCGTACGGCATCCCGGTGGCCTGCCACATCTTGGGGAAGGCCGAGATGGGCGTGAAGCCGGGCATGGTGTTGATCTCGTTGACCATCCAGGTGCCGTCGTCCAGCAGGAAGAAGTCCACCCGGGCCAGGCCCTCGCAGCCGAGCGCCTCGAAGGCCGCCAGCGCCTGCCGGCGGATCTCGGCGGTCTCCTCCTCGGAGAGCCGGGCCGGGATCTGCACCTCGGAGGAGTCGATGTACTTGGCCTCGAAGTCGTAGAACTCGTAGCCGCCGCCGACCAGGACCTCGGCCGGCACGCTGGCCCGCGGACCGTCCTCGAACTCCAGCACCGCGCACTCGATCTCGCGGCCGGAGACCCCCGCCTCGATGATCAGCTTGGGGTCGTGCCGGCGGGCCTCCTCGATCGCGGCGTCCAGGTCGGCCAGGTCCTTGACCTTGGTGATGCCCATGCTGGAGCCGGCCCGGCAGGGCTTCACGAACAGCGGCAGCCCCAGCCCGGCGGCCCGCTCGCGGACGGCGGCGCGGCCCTCCTCGCTCTCCCACTCGCGCGGGCGCACGATGGTGTACGAGCCGACGCCCAGCCCGTGCGAGGCCAGGATCCGCTTGGTGAACTCCTTGTCCATGCCGACCGCGCTGGCCAGCACGCCGTTGCCGACGTACGGGACGCCGGAGAGTTCCAGCAGGCCCTGGAGGGTGCCGTCCTCGCCCCAGGGGCCGTGCAGCAGCGGCAGCACCACGTCCACCTCGCCGAGGGCCTTGGGGGCCGTTCCGGGCTCGCTCCAGACCACCTCGCGGCTGCCCGGGGCGAGCGGCAGCGCGACCTGGCCCTCGACGGACTCGGCGACCTGGGCGACGTCCGGCAGCCGGCCGTCCGTGATGGCCATCCGGGCGGGCTCGTCGCTGACCAGCGCCCAGCGGCCCTCGTGGGTGATGCCGATCGGCAGCACCTCGTACTTGTCACGGTCGATCGCCCGCAGAACGCTGCCCGCGGTGGTGACCGAGATGGCGTGCTCGGAGCTGCGGCCGCCGAAGACGATCGCTACGCGCGGCTTCGCGGACGGGTTCTGGGAGGTCTTTTCGATGCTCATATCGGGTTTGAGACTACCGTGCGAGGGGTTTCCGGGACGTCAGCCGCCCCGGCCCGCCCGTCGGCCGCCCGCCCGTGGGGCCCGGCGGGCCCCACGGCGCTCAGCGGCTCAGCGGCGCAGAGACTCGGAGGCTCAGCGGCGCTCCGGCTTGGCGGAGCGCGACATCAGCGCCTGCAGCGCCTCCTGGGTGGGCCGGCCGTTGTGCACCACGTCCACCACCGCCTCGACGATCGGCATGTCGACCCCGCTGCGGCGGGCCAGGTCCAGCACCGACTCGCAGGACTTCACGCCCTCGGCGGTCTGCCGGGTGGCCGCGATGGTCTCGGCCAGCGACATCCCCCGGCCCAGGTTGGTGCCGAAGGTGTGGTTGCGCGACAGCGGCGAGGAGCAGGTCGCCACCAGGTCGCCCATCCCGGCCAGCCCCGCGAAGGTGTACGGGTCGGCGCCGAGCGCCAGCCCCAGCCGGGTGGTCTCGGCGAGCCCGCGGGTGATCAGCGTCGCCTTGGTGTTGTCGCCGAGCCCCATGCCGTCCGCCATGCCGACGGCCAGGCCGATCACGTTCTTCACCGCGCCACCCAGCTCGCAGCCCACCACGTCACCGTTGGTGTACGGCCGGAAGTACGGGGTGTGGCAGGCCGCCTGGAGCCGCTTGGCGACCTCCTCGTCGGCGCAGGCCACCACGCTGGCGGCGGGCTGCCGGTTGGCGATCTCCCGGGCCAGGTTGGGGCCGCTGACCACCGCGACGCGCTCCGGGCCGACCCCGGCGACCTCCGCGATGACCTCGCTCATCCGCTTGGCGGTGCCGAGCTCGATGCCCTTCATCAGGCTGACCAGCACCGTCCGGTCGCCGAGCAGCGGCGCCCAGACGGCGAGGTTCTCGCGCAGCGTCTGCGAGGGCACCGCGAGCACCGCGAAGTCCGCGCCGGCCAGCGCCTCGGCGGCGTCGGTGGTGGCCCGGACCGACGCGGGGAGCTCGATCCCCGGCAGGTAGTCCGGGTTGACGCGGGTGGTGTTGATGGCGTCCACCAGCTGCTGCCGGCGGCCCCACAGCACCACCTCGCTGCCGGCGTCGGCGAGCACCATCGCGAAGGCGGTGCCCCAGGATCCGGTGCCGAACACGGCGCATCGGGTCACTTGGCCGCCTCCTCGCCGTTGCCGCGGGCCTTGCCGGCCGCCCGGCTGCGCTCGGCCTCGGCGGCCTCGGCCCGGTGCCGGGCGGCGGCGCGCATGTCGTACCGCTCGGCCGGCGGCTCCTCGCCGCGGATCCCGGCCAGCACGGCCGTGATCGCCTGCATGATGTCCTCGGTGGCGTCCCTGAGCACCTGGGCGGTCAGCTCCTGGCCCTGGTACTTGGTGAGGTCCACCGGCGGGCCGGCCGCGACGGTCACCCCGTGGCGCGGGAACAGGTTGAACTTCGCCTTGCCCGCACCGCCCCTGCCGTACGGCGGGATGATCTCGTGGGCGCCCCAGTGCGCCACCGGGATGACCGGCGCGCCGGTCATCAGCGCCACCCGGGCGACCCCGCTCTTACCGGTCATCGGCCACAGGTCCGGGTCCCGGGTGAGCGTTCCCTCCGGGTAGAACTGCACGCACTGGCCGCCGTTGACGGCGTCGATCGCCGCCCGGAAGGCCTGCGCGGCGTCGGTCGACTCGCGGAACACCGGGATCTGGCCGGTCTTGCGCAGCATGAACCCGATGAACGGGACCGAGAACAGCGAGGACTTGCCGAGGATCCGCGGCGGGCGCCCGCTGTTGTACTGCCAGTGCGCGTAGACGAGCGGGTCGATGATCGAGTTGTGGTTGACGGCCGTGATGAAGCCGCCCTCCTTCGGCAGGTGCTCCCAGCCCCGCCAGTCGGGCTTGACCAGAGCGGTCGTCACCGGCTTCACCAGCACGGCCGCGAAGCGGTACCAGATGCCGTAGTCGGCGTTGCCGAAGCTGGCGTACGAGCGGCGGGCCACCCCAGGTCCTCTCATCCGGTGCGGCACGTGGGGTGCCGCGGTCAGTGCCGCCCGGCCCCCGTCCGGGGAACCCCGGTGCCCGGGGCCCGGGCGCGGAACAGTCTCGCCCGAGCGCTCACCGGCTGTCGAGCGACCCCCGCGGCGGGCCGGGCACACGTGACCAATCGCACGTCAGCGCCCGTCCGGCGGCCTGGCGGGGGTTCCGGGACCGGCGCCACAATGGCGCCGATGACCCAGGACACCGTACGCCCCAGCGGACCCCTCCCGCCGCCCGCACCCGCCGCCGGCTGGTCCCTGGTGCTGCCGCTCAAGCCGCTCGCCCTGGCGAAGAGCCGGCTCGCCCCCTTCGCCGGGCCGCACCGCGCCGACCTGGCGCTGTCCTTCGCGCTCGACACCGTCACGGCCGCGCTGGCCACCCCGGGCGTGGCGCGGGTCCTGGTCGTCACCCGGGACGCCGCGGCCGGCGAACGGCTCGCCGCGCTCGGCGCCGTGGTGGTCGCCGACGAGCCCGGCGGCGGCCTCAACCCCGCGTTGGCGCACGGCGCGGTCACCGCGCTGGCGCTCGCGCCCGACGCGCCCTTGGCCGCGCTCTCCGCCGACCTCCCGGCGCTGCGCCCGGCCGAACTCGCCCGGGTGCTGGCCGCCGTGCCGCCCGTCGGACGGGCCTTCCTGGCCGACGCCCCGCGGCTGGGCACCACCCTGCTGGCCAGCGCCCCCGGCAGCGCGCTCGCGCCGGCCTTCGGCGACGGCTCCCGGGCCCGCCACCGGGCCGGCGGCGCACGCGAACTGCGGCTGGACGGCGTGGAGTCGGTGCGCCGGGACGTCGACACCGGGGCCGACCTGGCCGAGGCGCTGGCGCTGGGCGTGGGCCGGCACACCGGGGCGGCGGCGGCCGCGCTGCGCTGACCGCTCCCGGGGCCGGCGGCGTGTGCCCGGACGGCGGCGGCGTGCGCGCACGACGACCGGCCGCCCGTGGACGACGGGCCGCGTTGTCGGTGCCCCTCGCTATGCTGCAACCATGCAGGCCACCGCGTTCACCTTCGACCCCGCCACCCGGGCCGGCTCCGTGCTGCTCGACGACGGGACGCCGGTCCCCTTCGACGCGGCCGCCTTCGACGCCGGCGGGCTGAGGCTGCTGCGCCCCGGTCAGCGGGTGCGGATCCGCACCGAGGGCGCCGGCGAGGCCCGCCGGGTGGTCTTCGTGACGCTCCAGACCTTCCCCGACCCGGCCGACGCGGTCTGATCCCCGGGTCCGACCGGACCGGGCCCCGGACGCGAGAAGAGCCGTGGCGGTCCGCCCGCCCGGGGGAATTCCGGGAGGGGTGACCGTCACGGCTCTCGAAGGCCGTCCGGACTACTTCGCGGTGGTCTTGCGCGCGGTGGTCTTGCGGGTGGTGGTCTTCTTCGCCGGAGCCGTCTTCTTGGCGGCAGCGGTGGTCTTCTTCGCGGCGGCGGCCGTGGTCTTCTTCGCCGCGGCGGTGGTGGTGGCCGTCTTCTTCGCGGCGGCGGCCTTCTTGGTGGCGGCCGTGGTGGCCGTCTTCTTGGCCGCGGCGGCGGTGGTCTTCTTGGTGGCGGTCGCCTTCTTGGCGGCGGCGGCCGTGGTCTTCTTCGCCGCGGCGGTGGTGGCGGTCGCCTTCTTGGCGGCGGCCTTCTTCGCCGGGGCGGCGGCAGCGGCGGCGGCCGTGGCGGCACGCTTGGTGGCGGCGCGCTTGGCGGCCGGGGTCGCGGCGACACCGCTCTTGCCCGGGGTGAGGGAACCCTTGGGGGCCTTCTTGACGGACGGGCCCTCCTTCGGCAGCTTCTTGGCGCCGCTGACCAGGTCCTTGAAGCCCTGGCCGGGACGGAAGCGCGGAACGGAGGTCTTCTTGACCTTGACCTTCTCGCCGGTCTGCGGGTTGCGGGCGAAGCGCGCGGAGCGCTCCACCTTCTCGAAGGTGCCGAAACCGGTGACCGAGACCCGGTCACCCGCCACGACGGCACGCACCATGGTGTCGAGCACTGCGTCGACGGCTTCTGCGGCAGCCTTGCGACCGCCCAGCTGCTCGGCCACCGCTTCGACAAGCTGAGCCTTGTTCACGTCTTCCCCTTCGGAAACGGGCGCCGGATGATTCCATCCGTTCATTTCGCACGTTAGGTATGTATCTGCGGACTTTCAATTACCAAACGCGCGAATCACCCTAGTGTCGCAATGGATTTGCGCGTCGGCGACCTCAGAGGCCGGGCGGGCGCCCGGCGTCGAGGTCCTGCACAAAGCGACCCAACCGCCTTGCCGCCTCCGGAAGATCGCGCTTGGCGGTCTCGGTGACGATCAGGAGTTGACGGGTGAGAGCGGTCTTTGCATCGGCGGACACGTTCAGCGCATGCACGCGGGCGTGAGCTTGCTTCAACCGCTCGGCCACTAGCGCGTAGAGCGCTTCGACGTCCTGGTCGTCCGGCCCCTCAGCGGCTGAGGTGGCGGCGTCCCGCGGATCGTCAATTCGGCGTTCGGCTCCCCGGCCCATGGACTCCGGTGACGCGGGTTCGCCGCCCGCGTACGGAGGTTCATGGTGCCGGTGCATGTACTGATTGTGCCATCTACCCGCAGTTGTGCTCGCGCGGGGCCCTCCGGGGCATTGCATTGTCGGCAATCGGGGCGCTCGCGGGAGTCGAACTCCGGCTCCGGAACGGCGGATGGCCCGCCCCCCCGAGGGGAGGACGGGCCATCCGGTGGAACGCGGTAATGCGGTACCCGACGAAGAGTCAGGCGGCGTGCTGCGTACGGGGCTTGAACGCCGGACGGCGCGCCTCGAAAGCGGCGATGTCCTCCTCGTCGCTCAGCGTGATGCTGATGTCGTCCAGACCGTTCAGCAGCCGCCAACGCACGTTGTCGTCCAGCTCGAAGGGGGCCGTGACGCCCTCGGCGCGGACCTCGCGGGCCTCCAGGTCGACGGTGATCTCGGCGGTCGGGTCGGCCTCCGTCAGCGCCCACAGCCGCTCCACGGTCTCCTGCGGGAGGACCACCGTCAGCAGGCCGTTCTTCAGCGAGTTGCCGCGGAAGATGTCGGCGAAGCGGGACGAGATGACGGCGTGGAAGCCGTAGTTCTGCAGGGCCCAGACGGCGTGCTCACGGGAGGAGCCCGTGCCGAACTCGGGGCCGGCCACCAGCACGGTGGCGCCCTGGCGCTCGGGGCGGTTGAGGACGAACGCCTCGTCCTTGCGCCAGGCCTCGAACAGCCCGTCCTCGAAGCCGGAGCGGGTGACCTTCTTCAGCCAGTGGGCCGGGATGATCTGGTCGGTGTCGACGTTGCTGCGGCGCAGCGGGACGGCACGGCCGGTGTGGGTGGTGAACTTCTCCATGCTGCTCAGGCCTCCACAGCGACATCGGACGACAGATCGGCGGGCGCGGCCAGACGGCCGAGCAGGGCGGTCGCGGCGGCGACCTGCGGCGAGACCAGGTGGGTGCGGCCGCCCTTGCCCTGGCGGCCCTCGAAGTTGCGGTTCGAGGTCGAGGCGCAGCGCTCACCGGGGGCCAGCTGGTCGGGGTTCATGCCCAGGCACATCGAGCAGCCGGCGTGGCGCCACTCGGCGCCGGCGGCGGTGAAGACCTTGTCCAGGCCCTCCTCGACGGCCTGCAGGGCGACCCGCACCGAGCCGGGCACGACCAGCATCCGTACGCCGTCGGCGATCCGGCGGCCCTCCAGAACGGCGGCGGCGGCCCGCAGGTCCTCGATCCGGCCGTTGGTGCAGGAGCCGACGAAGACCGCGTCGACCTTGACCTCGCGCAGCGGGGTGCCGGCCTCCAGGCCCATGTACGCCAGGGCGTTCTCGGCCGCGATCCGCTCCTGCGGGTCGGCGAAGGACGCCGGGTCCGGGACGGAGGAGCCCAGCGGGGCGCCCTGGCCGGGGTTGGTGCCCCAGGTGACGAACGGGGTCAGCTCGGTGGCGTCGATGAAGATCTCGTGGTCGAAGACCGCGTCCTCGTCGGTGCCCAGGGTCTTCCAGTACGCGACCGCGGCGTCCCAGTCCTCGCCCTCGGGGGCGTGCGGGCGGCCCTTGAGGTACTCGAAGGTGGTCTCGTCCGGGGCGATCATGCCGGCCCGGGCGCCCGCCTCGATGGACATGTTGCAGATGGTCATCCGGGCTTCCATGGACAGCCCGCGGATGGCTGAGCCGCGGTACTCCAGGACGTAGCCCTGGCCGCCGCCGGTGCCGATCCTGGCGATGACGGCCAGGATCAGGTCCTTGGCGGTGACGCCCTCGGGCAGCTCGCCCTCGACGGTGATCGCCATGGTGCGGAACGGCGCCAGCGGCAGGGTCTGGGTGGCCAGCACGTGCTCGACCTGGCTGGTGCCGATGCCGAAGGCCAGGGCACCGAAGGCACCGTGGGTCGAGGTGTGGGAGTCGCCGCAGACCACGGTCATGCCGGGCTGGGTCAGGCCCAGCTGGGGGCCGACCACGTGCACGACGCCCTGCTCGACGTCGCCCAGCGAGTGGATGCGGACACCGAACTCGGCGGCGTTCTTGCGCAGGGTCTCCAGCTGCACCTTGGAGACCGGGTCCGCGATCGGCTTGTCGATGTCCAGGGTGGGCGTGTTGTGGTCCTCGGTGGCGATCGTGAGATCGGTCCGACGGACCTTGCGCCCGGCCAGCCGGAGGCCGTCGAAGGCCTGCGGGCTGGTCACCTCGTGCAGCAGGTGCAGGTCGATGTAGAGCAGGTCGGGCTCGCCCTCGGCGCGCCGCACGACGTGGTCGTCCCAGACCTTCTCTGCGAGTGTCCGTCCCATCGGAATCCCTCCAGCCGGCCGCGTTGCCGGCCTTCTCGTCTCGTCGAGCTCAGTAGCTTCCGCCGCCCTGTGAGGCACACTCCGCGCTGCCTGCACGCCGGATCGGTGTCCACGATGCGGACACCCGGTGGGGGTCGCATCCTGGATGTCTCCCGGGCTGCTGCATCCAGAGTGGCGCTTTTCTCGCGAGATTGAACTTGCGTCTCGCGGAATGAGACTGCAGTCTTAGGGCATGGACAACACTAGCGGCGTCGGCGTTCTCGACAAGGCCGCTCTGGTGCTCAGCGCACTGGAGTCGGGCCCCGCCACGTTGGCGGGGCTGGTCGCCGCCACCGGTCTGGCGCGCCCCACGGCCCACAGACTCGCCGTCGCACTCGAACACCACCGTCTGGTCACCAGGGACATGCAGGGGCGCTTCATCCTCGGCCCCCGTCTCTCCGAACTCTCCGCCGCGGCGGGCGAGGACCGGCTGCTCGCCACCGCGGGCCCGGTCCTGACCCACCTGCGCGACGTCACCGGCGAGAGCGCACAGCTCTACCGCCGCCAGGGCGAGATGCGGATCTGCGTAGCCGCCGCCGAGCGGCTCTCCGGCCTGCGGGACACCGTCCCGGTCGGCAGCACCCTGCCGATGAAGGCCGGCTCGGCCGCCCAGGTCCTGCTGGCCTGGGAGGAGCCCGAACGGCTCCACCGGGGACTGCAGGGCGCCCGCTTCACCGCCACCGCCCTCAGCGGCGTGCGGCGGCGCGGGTGGGCCCAGTCGATCGGCGAGCGGGAGCCGGGCGTGGCCTCGGTCTCCGCGCCCGTCCGCGGCCCCTCCAACCGGGTCGTGGCCGCCGTCTCGGTCTCCGGCCCGATCGAGCGCCTGACCCGCCACCCGGGCCGGCTGCACGCCCAGGCCATCATCGAGGCCGCCAACCGGCTCACCGAGGCCCTCCGCCGCAGCTGACCGCCGCGGCCGGGACGACGAAGGGCCCGCCCACCTCGTGGAGGTGGGCGGGCCCTTTCCCGTTCGTCCGCGCGGCCTCCCGGGGCCGGCCGGGGCGATTCCCGCGCGGGCGGCCGCCCGGGAATGCGTACCGCCCGGAAATGCGCGACCATCCGGAAACGCGAAAGGCCCCGGATCTCCGGGGCCTTCATTTCTGGCTGGGGTACCAGGACTCGAACCTAGACTAAATGAACCAGAATCACTCGTGCTGCCAATTACACCATACCCCAACAAAGCAATCGGCCGATGGGGTGACCCACCGGCTTCCTGCTTCGGTACCCCCGACCGGATTCGAACCGGCGCTACTGCCGTGAGAGGGCAGCGTGCTAGGCCGCTACACAACGGGGGCTTTCCAGGTGATCCCTTGCGGGATCCGTACCCCCGACCGGATTCGAACCGGCGCTACTGCCGTGAGAGGGCAGCGTGCTAGGCCGCTACACAACGGGGGCTTGATCTTCATTTGTACTGCCGAACCGCGATCCTACCGGATCACCGTACTGCGCTGGGGTACCAGGACTCGAACCTAGACTAAATGAACCAGAATCACTCGTGCTGCCAATTACACCATACCCCACCGGAGTTGATCCCCCTGCGGGGTCTTCCCTGGCGTTGCGCCTCCTGCTCGGTTACCGACGGGGTTTCACTCCCTCGTCCGTTCCCTCCCGGGCGGCGCAGAAAGAACATTACCCGATGCCGGGCGCGGCTCCAAAATCGATAACCGCAGGCAGCGGCCGGGGCGGCTGCGGGCCAGGTCAGCACCGGGCCCGCGGCCGCCCCGACGGGCCTCAGGAGGCCGGCACGACCGCCAGCGCGGCGTTCAGCCGGCGCAGCGTCTCGGGGCGCCCGAGCAGCTCCATCGACTCGAACAGCGGCGGGGAGACCCGGCGGCCGGTGACGGCCACCCGCAGCGGCGTGAAGGCGAACTTGGGCTTGATGCCCAGGCCCTCCACCAGCGCCTCGCGCAGCGCGGCCTGGATGGGCTCCGGGGTGAAGTCCTCCAGCGCCTCCAGCGCCTTGACGCTGGCCTCCAGCACCGGCCGGGAGTCGGCGCCCAGCACCTTGGCCGCGTCGTCCGGGTCGAGGGCGAAGTCCTCCGGCGCCACGAAGAGGAAGCCGGCCATGTTCACGATCTCGCTCAGCGCGACCATCCGCTCCTGGGTGAGCGGCGCCACCTTCGCCAGCAGCTCCAGCTGCTCGGCGGTGGGCTCGGCCGGCAGCAGACCGGGGGCCTGGAGGTACGGCACCAGCCGGCGCACGAACTCCTCCGGGGCGAGCCGGCGCACGTGCTCGGCGTTGATGTGCTCGCACTTCTTGAGGTCGAAGCGGGCCGGGTTGGCGTTGACGTCCGAGATGTCGAACGCCTGGACCAGCTGCTCCATCGAGAAGAGGTCGTCGTCCGCGGAGAGCGACCAGCCGAGCAGCGACAGGTAGTTGAGCAGGCCCTCGGGGATGAAGCCGCGCTCGCGGTACAGGTTGAGCGAGGCCTGCGGGTCGCGCTTGGAGAGCTTCTTGTTGCCCTCGCCCATGACGTACGGCAGGTGGCCGAAGCTCGGGGTGGTGCCGTTGCCGACGCCGATGTCCGCGAGCGCCGCGTACAGCGCGATCTGGCGGGGGGTGGAGGAGAGCAGGTCCTCGCCGCGCAGCACGTGGGTGATGCCCATCAGCGCGTCGTCCACCGGGTTGACCAGGGTGTACAGCGGCGCGCCGTTGGCCCGCACGATGCCGTAGTCGGGCACGTTCTCCGGCTCGAAGGTGAGCGTGCCGCGCACCAGGTCGTCGAAGGAGATGGTGCGGTCGGGCATCCGGAAGCGCAGGATCGGCTCGCGCTTCTCGAGCTTGAAGACGGCCACCTGGTCGTCCGTCAGCTCGCGGCAGTGGCCGTCGTAGCCGGACGGCCTGCCCGCCGCGCGGGCCGCTTCGCGGCGGGCGTCGAGCTCCTCGGTGGAGCAGTAGCAGTGGTACGCGTGGCCGGCCTCGTGCAGGCGGCGGGCGACGTCGGCGTAGATGTCCATCCGCTGCGACTGCCGGTACGGCGCGTGCGGGCCGCCGACCTCGGGACCCTCGTCCCAGTCGAAGCCGAGCCAGCGCATCGCGTCGAGCAGCTGCTCGTACGACTCCTCGGAGTCGCGCGCCGCGTCGGTGTCCTCGATGCGGAAGACCAGCGTGCCGCCGTTGTGGCGGGCGAAGGCCCAGTTGAAGAGGGCGGTGCGGACCAGGCCCACGTGCGGGTTGCCGGTCGGGGAGGGACAGAAGCGGACCCGGACGTCCGGGTTCGCGGCGGTGTTAACCACGCTTGATCACCTTGTTGGTGAGAGTGCCGATGCCTTCGATGGAGACGGCGACCTGGTCGCCGACGTTGAGGGGGCCCACCCCCGCGGGTGTGCCGGTGAGGATGACGTCGCCGGGCAGCAGCGTCATGGCCTCGGAGATGTGGACGATCAGCTCGGCGACCGGGCGGACCATCAGGGAGGTGCGGCCGGTCTGCCGCAGCTCGCCGTTGACCGTGCAGGTGACGGCGAGGTCGGACGGGTCGAGGTCGGTCTCGATCCACGGGCCGAGCGGGCAGGAGGTGTCGAAGCCCTTGGCGCGGGCCCACTGGCCCTCGCGCTGCTGGACGTCGCGGGCGGTCACGTCGTTGGCGCAGGTGTAGCCGAGGATCACCTCGGGCACCCGTTCCAGCGGGACCTCGCGGCACATCCGGCCGATGACCACGGCGAGTTCCGCCTCGTGCTGGACGTCCGAGGAGAACGGCGGGTACGCGATGGACTCGGTCGGGCCGATCACCGCCGTGGACGGCTTGAAGAAGGTGAGCGGGACGTCCGGGACCTCGTGGCCGAGCTCGGCGGCGTGCGCCGCGTAGTTGCGGCCGACCGCCACGATCTTGTTCGGCAGCATCGGGCTGAGCAGCCGGACGTCCTGGAAGCGGTAGCTCTCGCCGGTCGGTTGCGGCTGGCCGAAGGGGTGGCCCGCCAGGGCGTGGACGATCAGGGACTCGGGCTGGGAGGGGTCACCCTCGACCACGCCGAAGGAGACGCTGCCGGCGGCAGGGCTCCCCTCCCGGACGGAAAACCTGGCAATGCGCACGGCTGGGATACCCCTCGCTTCGTCGGCCGCCCGGGCGCGCCCGGGCGCTGGTGGGCCGTACGTGCCTCGCGCACGGCCTGGTCGATCGTTCCCCAGGCTATCGCGTGGGCCCCCGGCCGCCCGCTTTACCCCTGTTCACCGCGGTTGCGCCGGGTGTGCGTCAGGAGCCGTGCCGGGCGGCCCCGGCGGCGCCGGGACGTGCCGAGGGCGCCGCGGCCGGATCGGCCGGGGCGCCCTCGGGCGGCGCGCGGAGCGCGGGGTGCCGGGGTCAGTCCTGCGGGACCTGGACGGCCGGGGCCACCATCAGCACGGTGCGCCGCGGGTTGGCGGTGCTGGTGGGCAGCTCGGTCGAGTAGGTCACCGCGTCCTCGGGCTTGCGGGCGCCGGGGATCTTGCTGAAGTCCTCGACCGAGGCCAGGGTCGTCCGGCGCGGGTTCGCCGTGGAGCGGCAGGAGAGCGTGGACTTGGTCGCGGCCTTCTTCGCCTGGGACATCGCGTCAGCACCTTGGAGGTCTGGGCCGGCCCGGTCCGCGCGCTGGCGCCGACCGGCCGCGGCCGGGAGTGATTCGGGGTGTTTCTGGGCAGGCTGATCGGGGCCGTGCTCCGGATGCAGCCAGATTACGGATCTCATTTCATAGCGACCGTGACCAAAGCTACACATTGCGCTGTGACTTTCGTCACAAATTCACGAGCAGTTCCCAAATATCCGACATATCGACGCATCAGAATTTACCGACATAGGGGCGATTTCGGGCATATCGGAAGCACTCCGACTCCTGTTGATCTCGGGTCGGCTTGGCATGTATCCGGCGAGTGTCCGAAAAATGCGGTATTCCGGTCCGGTTACCACACAGTCAGTGAGACCCCGCGCGCGGTCGGTAGCGCCGCGCGGCGTGCCCCGGCGGCCCTTGTTGGGATTCCCCGGCTGTGCTGGAATGCCACGGACCGTGGGTAGGGAGTAGTCCACCCCGGTGCCCGCTCTCCCGGACCGGCCGGGGTGCGGATGGAAACTCGACACCGTCCAGGCCGCGGCGACGCGGCAGGACGCCCGGTCCAGAGGTTGCGACGCCAGTGCAGGGACGTTTCAAAAGGGGTAGCGGCGCCGCGGGTGACCCGGAGTCGCGAGAGCCCGTGGCAGGCCCCCAGCAGGCGCTGACGCCCGGAAACCCGGCCGAGCCGGGGTCCGCGGAGCCCGGCCGCCCGGAGGGTGCCGAGCCGGACGACCGGAAGTCCACCCGCGACAAGCTCCGCAAGACCCTCACCCGCCGCCGGGCCAAGGGCATGAGCCGACTCGCGGTGCGCAACTGGCGCATCCGGACCCGACTGATCGCGCTGCTCGCGCTGCCGGTCCTGGTCGCGCTCATCCTCGGTGGGCTGCGCATCCAGACCTCGCTCGAGTCGTCGCAGCAGCTCGCCCAGATGGCCAACCTCTCGGATCTGGCCAAGAAGGCGACCAACCTCGCCGACGCGCTGCAGACCGAGCGCGACATCAGCGCCGGCCCGATCACCCACAACCCGCAGGCGCCGCTCGACGACGAGATCGTCAACGCCCGCAAGATCACCGACGATCTGAGCCGCACCTTCAGCGCCTCCTCGGACAAGTTCGAGAACCTCGAACTCTCCGGCGGCAAGGCCCTGCTCCTGCAGATCCGCAAGGACCTCAACGCGATCTCGGACGCGCGCCTCGGCCCGTACCAGAACAACCAGAACATCCAGGCCACCATCACGGCCTACGACGTGATCATCCGCGACCTGCTCTCGATCACGCAGGACATCGCGCTCGCGTCCAACAACGGCGACCTGGTCCGTTCCACCCGAGCCCTGCAGCAGTTCTCGCTGACCAAGAACTCGACCTCGCAGCAGCGCGCGCTCATCAGCGCCGCGCTCGCCAACCCCAAGGGCCCGGACCTCAGCCCCTCCGACGAGTCCTTCGGCATCCGCCTGAAGTCGGCCTACGAGAACGCGCTCACCAGCTTCAACTACATCTACACCTCGCACGACCTCGACAACCTGCGCGGCCAGCTGAGCTTCAACAACGTCGTCGCGGCCGCCGACCGCTACTCGGGCCAGATCCTCCAGCAGAGCGGTATCCACCAGGCCGACCCGATCTCGTACAAGGACTGGTACGAGCGCTCCACCGCCAAGATCTCCGCCGAGCGGCGCATCGAGGCGAAGCTGATCGAGGACCTGGACGGCAAGGCCCAGGAGCTCCAGGCCGCCGCCGACACCGAGGCCCTGATCATCGCCGCCGCCGTCGCGATCGTGCTGCTCGTCGCCCTCGGTGGCGCGGCCCTGATCGCCCGCTCGATGGTGCGCTCGCTGACCCGACTGCAGAGCGCGGCCGAGGACGTCGCCGAGCGCCGTCTGCCCGAGCTGGTCAAGACCCTCTCCGAGAGCGACCCGCAGGACGTCGACGTCACCGTCGCGCCCGTCGGCATCGACTCGACCGACGAGATCGGTCACGTGGCCCACGCGTTCGACATGGTGCACAGCGAGGCCGTCCGCCTCGCCGCCGAGCAGGCCCTCCTCCGCGGCAACATCAACGCGATGTTCACCAACCTCTCGCGCCGCAGCCAGGGCCTCATCCAGCGCCAGCTGTCGCTCATCTCCGAGCTGGAGAGCCGCGAGGCCGACCCCGACCAGCTGGCCAGCCTCTTCAAGCTGGACCACCTGGCGACCCGTATGCGCCGTAACGGTGAGAACCTCCTCGTCCTCGCGGGTGAGGACCCGGGCCGCCGCTGGACCAGGCCCGTCCCGCTGGTCGACGTGCTCCGCGCCGCCGCCTCCGAGGTGGAGCAGTACGAGCGCATCGAGCTCGCCTCCGTGCCGTCGGCCGAGGTCGCCGGCCGCGTCGTCAACGACCTCGTCCACCTCCTCGCCGAGCTGCTGGAGAACGCCACCTCGTTCTCCAGCCCGCAGACCCGCGTCCGGGTCACCGGTCACGCCCTGCCGGACGGCCGGGTGCTGGTCGAGATCCACGACACCGGCATCGGCCTCAGCCCCGACGACCTCGCGGACATCAACGAGCGTCTGGCCAGCCCGCCGACCGTGGACGTCTCCGTCTCCCGCCGCATGGGCCTCTTCGTGGTCGGCCGCCTGTCCCTGCGACACGGCATCCGCATCCAGCTGCGCCCCAGCGACTCCGGCGGCACCACCGCGCTCGTCATGCTCCCGGTGGACGTCACCAACTCCGCCGACCGCCGCGGCCCCGGCCGTCCCGGCTCGGCCCAGGCCAAGCAGCAGCGCGGGGTCGCCCCGACGCCGCGCCAGCAGCGCCAGATGCCGGCCGGCCCGAACGGCGGCCCGGGCGGTGGCCCGGCCGCGCTCGGCCAGGGCCCGGGCGGTGCCCCGCAGGGCCGTCCGCAGCTCGGCCAGGGCGGTGCCCCGGCCGGTGGCCGGCCCGGTCAGGGCGGCCCGAACGGTGCGCCCCCGCAGAACCCCCAGCAGCAGAACCAGCAGAACCCGCAGCAGGGCCCCGGCGGCCGTGCCGGCGGTGCCCCGGGCGGTCTGCCGACCCGCCAGGTCGGCCAGTCGCTGCGCGAGACCCCGCCGCCGCAGGCCCAGCAGGGCCCGGGCCGGCAGGGCCCGCCGCAGG
>NZ_JBSGFD010000045.1:0-50649 GCF_053603215.1 Kitasatospora sp. NPDC004240
GATGACCGGCACCGCGTCGTCGTACTCGCGCCAACCGTCCCCGCCCGCGTCGCGGGGGGGGGCCCCCCCCCGGCCGCCCCCCGCCCCCGGCCGGCCCCCGCCGCCCGTCGCCCGCCCCCACCGCCACCGCCTGCATGAACCCGCCCGCAGCCCCTGCCCGAGCTGCCGGGCGTTGCGCGGGGTGCCACGATGACAGAAGATCACGTCTGACCGTGTCACCCGACGCGCGGCAGCCCTCGGAGGAGTCAAGCACCATGAGCAGCAGCACGCACTACGACGTCGTCGTCCTCGGCGCCGGCCCCGGCGGTTACACCGCGGCCGTCCGCTCGGCCCAGCTGGGCCTGCGCACCGCCGTCGTCGAGGCCAAGTACTGGGGCGGCGTCTGTCTGAACGTCGGCTGCATCCCCTCCAAGGCCCTGCTGCGCAACGCCGAGCTCGCGCACATCTTCACCAAGGAGGCCAAGACCTTCGGCATCAAGGTCGAGGGCCAGGTGAGCTTCGACTTCGGCGAGGCGTTCCGCCGCAGCCGCTCGGTCGCCGACGGCCGGGTCAAGGGCGTGCACTACCTGATGAAGAAGAACGGCATCACCGAGTACGACGGCCGTGGCACCTTCGTCGACGACCGTACGCTGCAGGTGGCGCTGAACGGCGGCGGCTTCGAGATCATCACCTTCGACCACTGTGTCATCGCGGCCGGTGCGACCACGCGCCTGCTGCCGGGCACCAGCCTGAGCGACCGCGTGGTGACCTACGAGGAGCAGATCCTCACCGAGGAGCTGCCGGAGAGCATCATCATCGCGGGCGCCGGCGCGATCGGCGTCGAGTTCGCGTACGTGCTGCACAACTACGGGGTCAAGGTGACCATCGTCGAGTTCCTCGACCGGATGGTGCCGCTGGAGGACGCCGAGGTCTCGGCGGAGCTGGCCAAGCAGTACCGCAAGCTCGGCATCCAGGTGCTGACCTCGACCCGGGTCGACTCGATCGACGACAAGGACCCGGCCGCCAAGGTCAAGGTCACCGTCACCACCAAGGACGGCCAGCAGCAGGTGCTGGAGGCCGACAAGGTGCTCCAGGCGATCGGGTTCGCGCCGCGGGTGCACGGCTACGGCCTGGAGAACACCGGCGTGAAGCTCACCGAGCGCGGCGCGATCGCGGTGGACGGCCGGGGCCGCACCAACGTGGAGCACATCTACGCGATCGGTGACGTCACCGCCAAGCTGATGCTGGCCCACGCGGCCGAGTCCATGGCCGTGATCGCCGCCGAGACCATCGCCGGCGCCGAGACCATGGAGCTCGACTTCGTGATGATCCCGCGGGCCACCTACTGCCAGCCGCAGATCGCCAGCTTCGGCTACACCGAGGCGCAGGCCCGCGAGCTCGGCTACGACGTCAAGGTCGCCAAGTTCCCGTTCACCGCGAACGGCAAGGCCCACGGTCTCGGTCACCCGATCGGCTTCGTCAAGGTGATCTGCGACGACACGCACGGCGAGCTGCTGGGCGCGCACCTGATCGGCCCCGAGGTCACCGAGCTGCTGCCCGAGCTGACCCTGGCGCAGCAGTGGGACCTCACCGTCCACGAGGTGGCCCGCAACGTCCACGCCCACCCGACCCTGGGCGAGGCCGTCAAGGAGGCGATCCACGGCCTGGCCGGCCACATGATCAACATGTGACACGACCGTGCGGTCCGCCCCGCCGGCCACCCGGCCGGCGGGGCGGCAGCGGACCCGCGCCGGCCGGGCGACACCGGCCGCGTACCGTGCCCGGGGCCGCAGCACCCGGGACCCGCACCGGACGGGCTCACACCCAGGTGTAGTTCCGGTCGGTGACCGGCTCCAGCTCGAACGCGGGCAGCGGTGCGCGCGGTGAGGCGAGCCCGGCGATGACCCCGCCGATCGGCGGGAACAGCGGCAGTCCGCCGATCTCGCGGTAGTCGATCCACACGACCTCGCCGACGTCGTGGCTGCCGTCGGGCAGTTCGTCGAACTCCTGGGCCGTCAGGGTGGCGCGGACCTCGGGAGTGACGTGGGTCCGGTAGATGAGGTGGATCTTGCGGGGTGACGCGGTCGGCCCGGGCCGGGTGACGCGGGCGTCCGCCATCCCGATCAGCTCCAGGCCGTCGGACCGCTCGGGCATGAGCCCGAGCTCCTCCCGCAGCTCCCGGGCGGCGGCGTCGCGGAAGTCCTCGCCGGCGTCCACGTTGCCGCCGACGGTGCTGTAGTGCGGCGAACCGGCACGGCTTCGGCGCAGCAGCGCGAGGTCGTCGCCGCAGAAGACCAGGCCGGTCACCCGGACCTTGACCGTCCGGAACGCTTCCCCGCTCGTCGCTCCGCTGGTGCTCATGGGCACGGACCTCCTCGGTGGACGTGGGCCGGGCCGGTCGCGCCCGGCGGTGCTTCCGGCCCAACGAACGGTAGGGCCCGGCGGTTCACGCCACACCCCGGAGCCCCCCGAGAGCTCACGAAGTGCCCCCGGAGGGCGCCCGGTCCAACACCGAGGGCCGGCCGCCGTGCCGAGCCGGGGATCCGGCGATCTCCAGGCCCCGGTGATTCCCTCGCCCGACCCGGTCCGCATCTCCACCGCCTCGGCTCCGCGCGCAGCCGGGCGTGCACCGCCCCGGCTTCGCACGCGGCCGGGCGATGACCCCGTGCTCCATGTGACCCGCATCACATTCGTTTCCTGTCAGGAATCGGGGCGCTGTCCCGCTCAAGCCACCGAGAACAGGCGGAACGACAGGAGAGAGACATGAAGCACCGCATCGTCGTCCTCGGTGCCGGCTATGCCGGGGCCTACGTGGCCGGGACCCTGGCCCGTCGGCTGTCCCCGGAGGACATCGAGATCACCGTGGTCAACGCCGCGCCGGACTTCGTCCAGCGGCTGCGGCTGCACCAGCTCGCGGCCGGGCAGGAGATCGAGGCTCCGAAGCTCGCCGACGTCTTCGCGGGCACGGGGATCCGGCTGCGCCTGGCCCGTGTCATGGCCGTCGACCCCGAGCGGCAGGTCGTCGCCGTGGCCGACGCCGACGGCGGCGGCGAGCTCGACTACGACACGCTCGTCTACGCGCTCGGCAGTCACGGCGACACCCACGGCGTCCCCGGCGTCGCCGAGCACGCGTTCGACGTCGCCGCCCGGCCCTCGGCGCTGCGCCTGCGCGAACGCCTGGCCGGCCTCGGCGACGGCGGGCGTGTGGTGGTCGTCGGCGACGGGTTGACCGGCATCGAGACCGCCACCGAGATCGCCGAGTCCCGGCCCGGCCTGCGGGTGGCACTGGTCGCCCGCGGCGAGCTGGGCGCCCGGCTCTCGGCAGGGGCCCGCGGCCACCTGCGCCGGGCGTGCGACCGGCTGGGCACCGCCGTCCTGGAGCACACCGATGTCGAGGCCGTCGAGGCGACACGGGTGCTGTGCGCCGACGGCACCGTCCTGGCGTCCGACGCGACCGTGTGGACCGCCGGGTTCACGGTCGATCCCCTCGCGACCGCCGCCGGGTTGGAGGTCACCGAGAACGATCGGATCGTCGTCGACCGCACCATGCGGTCGGTCTCGCACCCGGACGTCTACGCCGTCGGCGACAGCGCCTACGCCATCGGCGACAACGGCCGGCCGCTGCCGATGTCCTGCGCCTCGGCCGGCTACACCGGCCGGCAGGCCACGGACGCGATCGTGGGACGCCTGACCGACCGCACGATCGCGAACACCAAGCTGGAGTACCCGGGCAACCACATCAGCCTCGGGCGGCGGGACGGGATCCTTCAGATGGTCGACGAGGACGGCTGGGCGAAGCCGAAGTACATGGGCGGCCGGAAGGCCGCGCGGATCAAGGCGGGCATCGTCAGGATGTCACTCTGGGCCACCTCGCACCCGACCTTCGGCCTGCCCAAGCGCAAGCACCGCCTGGTCGCCGCGCCCGTCGGACCGTCCGCCGAGAAGGCGGTGGCGTAGCCGTGCGAACCGTGTCCTCACAGACCGCGCCCGCCGCCGAGGTCCCGCCCTCACCGTGGCCCACCGTGGCCAGGGCGGTCGCCCTGCTCACGGTGGGCATCAGCCTGCTGCTCACCGCCTTCGCCTGGCCGTCGGTACGCTCGTCGGTGCACGACGTGCCGATCGCCGTCGCCGGGCCCGCCTCCGCCGTCGAACAGCTCACCCTGTCCCTCGAACGACGGCTTCCCGGCGGCTTCGAGGTCACCGAGGTCCCCGACACCGCCGCCGCCGAACGACTGATCCGCGACCGCGAGGTGTACGGGGCGATCGACCTCAGCTCCGGCACCCCGCAGGTCATCACCGCGTCCGCCGCGAGCACCACCGTCGTCCAGACGCTGAACGGCATCGCGACCGGCCTGGGCCGGGCGGGGGGAACCAGTACGGCCGTCACCACCCGCGACCTCGTCCCGCTGCCGGCCGACGACCCGCGAGGCGCCGGACTGGCCGCCGGGGCCCTGCCGCTGGTCATGGGCGGCCTGCTCGCCGCCCTGCTCCTGACCAGGGTCGTCCGCGGCAGCGCCCGCCGCGTCACCGGAGCACTCACCTTCGCCGTGACCGGCGGACTCGCCGTGGCGGCGATCCTGCAGTTCTGGCTCGGCTCACTCGGCGGCTCCTACCTGGCGAACAGCGGCGCCGTCGCCCTGACCGTCGCGGCCACCTCCCTGGGCATCCTCGGTCTGGTGTCGCTGCTCGGGTACGTCGGCTTCGGCCTCGGCGCCGCCACCATGATGCTCGTCGGGAACCCCCTGTCCGGCACCGCGACCGCACCCGAGATGCTGCCGGGCCGCTCGGGCGCCCTCGGTCAGCTGCTGCCGCCCGGGGCCGGTGGCCGACTGCTACGTTCCACCGCCTTCTTCGACGGCCGCGGTGCCGCCTTCTCCGGCACCGTCCTGGCGGCCTGGCTCACGCTCGGGTTGGTGCTGTGCCTGGCCGGCGGCCTGCGCGCCCGCTCCACCGCCACCACCGTCGGGAACCCGGCCGCCCGTGCGACGGCCTGACCCCTTCGTCCACTTCCGCAAGATCCTCTAGGGTGGTCCCCGTGGACAGCACCGCCACTGATCGCTTCGACACCGCCCGGTTCGAGGCCGACCGCAACCGGCTGGCCTCGCTGGCGTACCGGCTGCTGGGCTCCGCCGTCGACGCCGAGGACGCCGTGCAGGACGCGTTCCTGCGCTGGCAGGCCGCCGACCGGCAGCGGATCGAGGTGCCGGAAGCCTGGCTGACCAAGGTCGTCACCAACCTCTGCCTCGACCGGCTCCGCTCGGCGCAGGCCCGCCGCGAACGCGCCGTCGGCGCCTGGCTGCCCGAACCGCTCCTCGACGGCGACCCGATGCTCGGTCCCGCCGACACCTTCGAGCAGCGTGAATCGGTCTCCCTGGCCGTGCTGACGCTCATGGAGCGTCTGTCACCCCACGAACGGGCCGTCTACGTCCTGCGCGAGGCCTTCTCGTACGGCCACGCCGAGATCGCCGAGATCCTCGACATCACCGAGTCCGCCAGCCAGCAGCACCTCCACCGGGCCCGACAGCGCGTCACGGCCGGCCGCCGCCGCGGCGGCGGCGAGGTCGACCCGGCGTCCGCACGCAGGATCGTCGAGGAGTTCCTCGCCGCCGCCTCCTCCGGCCGCACCGAACGCCTGGTGGCACTGCTCACCGACGACGTGATCGCGATCTCCGACGGCGCGGGCCTGGCCGAGAAGCTGCTCCGGTTCGACACGCCGCAGCGCGTCGCCGCCGTCGCCCGGGCCGGCTTCAAGCCCACCCCGGCGAAGCGGCGACTGGCCGGCGGCACGCCCGCCATCCACTACGCGGTCGTCAACGGCACCCCCGCCATCCTCAGCGTGGTCGGCGATCAGGTCGTCGGCTCCGTGACCTTCGACATCACGGGCGGAAGGATCGCTACCGTGCGCGGCATCGCCGCCCCCGCCCGCCTCACCCGCCTCACCGAAGCCTGGCGGCGGCTCGAACCGGACACGCCACTCATCAGCCGGTGGTGACCCGGCACCTGCGGCGGCCAGGCCCGGCACCCACATCTCCACACGACGTCGCCGACGTCGTGGCTCCCGTCGGGCAGCCCGTCGAACTCCTGCGTCGCCAGGGTGGCGCGGACCTCGGGGGTGACACGGGTCCGGTGGATCAGGTGGATCTTGCGGTGCGGTGCGGTGCGGTGCGGTCGGCCCGGGCCGGTTGACCCGGGCGTCCGCCATCCCGGTCGGTTCCAGGCCGTCGGACCGCCCGGGGATCGTTGGATCCCCGGGCCCCGGCCACGTGCGGAGCGGCTCAGCCCGCCGCGGGCGCGATCGGCTGCGGAGCCGGCTGCCGGCGCTGGACCACCTTGCGGCGGTAGAGCCGGTGCAGACGCTGGAGCGCCACGAACTGGTCCATCCGGTTGGAGAGCGTGAGCTGGTACTTGAGCCGCAGCAGCGAGTTGTTCAGGTTGCTGACGCGCTCCCGGCCGATGGCCTCCAGCAGCCGGCTCACGTGCTCCTGGAAGGCCGCCCGGTAGGCGCGGTCGCCGTCCGGCACCGACCAGAAGTACATCGGGATCTCCTCGACCAGGCAGTTGTGGTCGTAGGAGCCGAGGAAGTCGCGGTACTTGGGCTCGGGCTGCGCCTGCAGCCACTCGCGCACCAGCTCCATCGAGCGGACCCGGTCGACGATCACCTTGGGGTCGGTCTTCACCTGGGTGATCGACAGGTCGCCGGTGGTCTCGCGCATCCGCCAGTGGTAGATCGGCTCGGAGAGCACGTCCACGCTCTTGGCGATGTAGTGGTGGGGCACGCTCACCGGGGCGTCCTCGTACAGGATGCCCTCGGGGTAGAGCACCCCGACCTCGTCGAAGAAGCCGCGCCGGTAGACCTTGTTCCACGCCGTGCGGTCGGTGACCAGCGAGGGGAGTTCGCTGACGTGCGTCTTCAGCCGCGTCTCGGCGAACGGCTTGGTGTGCGCGCCCGACGGGAACAGGCCCGCGATCCGCAGCCGCAGCGCCTTGCCGGTGCAGAAGTCGGAGCCGGTGGTGTCCAGGGTGCCGACCATCAGCTCGTACGCGCCCGGCGGGAGGGTGTCGTCGCTGTCCACGAAGGTCAGGTACTCGGCGGCCGGGTCGATGTGCCGCCACCCGGTGTTGCGCGCCGCGCCGAGGCCCTTGTTCTCCTGCCGGACGAGCCGGAAGCGGGAGTCCCGGGCGACGTACTGCTCCGCGATCGAGGCACTGGAGTCGGTCGAGCCGTCGTCGACCAGGACGCACTCGAAGTCCTGGAACGTCTGGGCGATGATCGAGTCGAGGCACTCCGCTAGATAGCGCTCGACGTTGTAGATCGGGACGACGACGGAGAGGCGGGGGGCCATCGGTTGTGCGGGCCTTTCGATCAGGCGGTTCGGTGATGCACCCTACCGTGACGTGCTCGCGGGCCGGAAGCCGGTCGGCCACCCGGCCCCGCAGCCGCTCGCCGCCCGGCCCCGCACGAAGCGGGAGGATGCGACGGTGACCACATCCACCACGCTCAACCTCTGGCGCCGAGGGCTCGGCGAGGCCCCGGCGGACCTCTGGACGCGCACCGACCTGGAGGTGCTGATCCTCGCCGAGACCGGTCTCACCGCGCTCCCGCCCGCCGTCGGCCGGCTGCGCCGCCTGCGCACCCTGGACCTCGGCCACAACGCGCTGACCGCCGTCCCCGAGGAGATCGGTGAGCTCACCGCGCTCGGCGACTTCCTCTACCTGCACGACAACGCCCTCACCCGGCTGCCCGACTCCCTCGGCCGCCTCACCGCCCTGCGGTACCTCAACGTCGGCGAGAACCGCCTCACCGAGCTGCCCGCCACCCTCGGCGGGATGACCGGCCTGATCGAGCTCCGGGCCCAGCACAACCGGCTCATCACCCTCCCGGAGAGCCTCGGCGGCCTCCACCGGCTGCGCGAGCTGTGGCTGCGCGGCAACGCGCTCACCGCCCTCCCCGCCGGTACGGCCGGCCTCACCGAGCTGCGCCACCTCGACCTGCGCGACAACGCCTTCACGGCCGTCCCCGACGTCCTCGCCGCGCTGCCCCGGCTGCGCCACCTCGACCTGCGGTCCAACCGCCTCGCCGTACTGCCCGACTGGCTCACCGGGCTGCCGGCGCTGGAGAAACTGGACCTGCGCTGGAACGACCCGGCCCCGGCGCCCGGGCTGATCGCCGCCCTGGAGCGGCGCGGCTGCGTCGTGCTGCGCTGACCCGGGCAGGTCGGGACGCCGGACGGGTCCGGGCGCCGAACGCGTCCGGGCACCGAACGCGTCCGGGCTCCGGAAAACCGGTCGCCCGCCGCGTTCGGCCGTTGCTACGGTCACGGTATGAAGCGTGCCGCGATCGAGACGACGACGCCGGAGCAGGTCCCGGCGCGCTGACACCTGACGTTGTCCGAAGCCCCGGGGCGAGTGCCCCGGGGCTTCGTCGTTCCCCGGCCGTCCCACTCGCCCCTTCCGCACGAGTGGAGCCGACCCCGTGAAGCAGCCCCAGCCCGTACGCCACGCCCAGCCCGTACGCCGGCCCCGGCCCCGGCCCGTGGACGGTGCCCACCCCGACCCCCGGCCCGCGCCCGACCACCGACGGCTGGGCCGGGAGCTGGACCTGTTCGACACCGACCCGCTGATGGGCGCCGGCCTCCCGTACTGGCTGCCCGACGGCGCGGCCGTCCGGCACGCCCTGGAGGAGTTCATCCGCGAGCGCGAACGGCTCGCCGGCTACCGGCACGTCTACTCGCCCGTCCTCGGCAAACGCGAGCTGTACGAGATCTCCGGGCACTGGGACCACTACCGCGACGACATGTTCCCGCCGATGCGCCTCGGCGCGGAGGAGGTGGTGCTGCGACCGAGCCTCTGCCCCCACCACGCCCTGATCTACCGGTCCCGCTCCCACAGCTACCGCGAACTCCCGCTGCGGATGGCCGAACTGGGCGGCATGCACCGCGCGGAGCCGTCCGGCGTGCTCGGCGGGCTGACCCGGGTCCGGGCGATCCAGCTGAACGACGCCCACGTCTTCTGCACCCCGGAGCAGGCCGCCGACGAGGCCCTCGCCGCGCTGGAGCTGATCCGCGAGGCGCACGCCGCGCTCGGCGTCCGCCCGGTCCGGTACCGGCTCTCGCTGCCCGGCGCCGGCGGCAAGTACGTGGCCGACCCGGCCCTGTGGCGGCGGGCCGTCGCCCTGCTCACCGAGGTGCTCGACCGCTCCGGCCTGCCCCACGAGGCGGTCGAGGGCGAGGCGGCGTTCTACGGCCCGAAGATCGACGTGCAGATCGCGGACGCGGCCGGCCGGGAGTCCACCCTGTCCACCGTCCAGATCGACTTCCACCAGCCGGAGCGGTTCGGCCTGCACTACATCGGCCCGGACGGCGCCAGGCACCGGCCGGTCATGGTCCACCGCAGCGTCATCGGCAGCGTGGAGCGGCTGGTCGCCCACCTCATCGAGCTGTACGGCGGGGCCTTCCCGGCCTGGCTGGCCCCCGTCCAGGTGCTGGTCCTGCCGGTCTCGGACGGCGAGCTCGGGCAGGCCGAGGAGCTGCGTCGGCGCTGCCTGGTCCAGGGGCTGCGCGCGGAGGTCGCCGGACCGGAGCACGGCACCCTCGGTGCCCGCGTCCGCGCGGCCCGCCAGGTCCCGTACCTGGCGGTCGTCGGCCCCGCGGAGGCGGCCGACGACCGGGTGGCGCTGCGCCTGCGGGACGGCCGGCGCCCCGGCGTCCTGCCCGCGGCCGAGGCGCTGGCCCGGGTCCGCGCCCTGGTGGACGCCCGCAGCCCGGAACTCTGGGACGAGTGAGGGGCCCGGGCCGGTCACCGCTCCGCGCGGTGCCCGGCCCGGACGGCGGCAGGTCCGTCCCCGGCCCGGACGCCGGCGGCCAGGCGTTCGGCCACCACCAGGTTGATCAGCCAGCAGGTCCAGGCCGCCGTCGCGTACGCCTGGTCGAAGGGCACGCCGATCGCACCCATCACCGGCAGCCACAGCCGCAGCGTGCCGGCGCCGAGGATCAGCGCGTACGAGCGGATCATCCACACCCGGTGGCGGACCACCTCGCCCCGCCGGATCGTCACGAACGCCGCCACCGAGGACCACAGCAGCAGAACCCCCATCACCGTGAACCCCATCGGGGCGATCGGGCCGACCAGCCCGCGCGGCGCCAGCAGCAGGCCACCCACCCCGGTGAACAGCACGGCCACCAGGTAGATCCGGCCGGACACCCGGTGCACCCGGGGCCACCGCGCCCGCAGCCCGGACCGGAACTGGAACGGTCCCAGCGCCATCGCCACGATTCCGGCGCCCACGTGCAGGATCAGCGGCACGAGGTTCGCGACGTAGACCGCCCGCTGCTCCTCCAGGAAGGTGTCCGGGTCCAGGGTGAGGTAGCGCGCGGTGAACAGCACCGTCAGAGCGGCCAGCCCGGTCATCGCGGCCCAGCCGGCCCGGCGTACTGTCGCGGTCTTCATCGTCCGTACCTCGCGGGGGAGTTCGGAGGGGCGTTCGGTCATGGCCGGAACGCTACGGAGCACCCCGGCGGCCGGCGTCCCCCGCGCGGGGTCACCCCGGGTACCCCCGACGGCCGCCCGGGTACCCCCACAGGGCGATGCGCCCGCCCCGCACGCTGGCTAACGTCCGTCCCGGGTGCCGCACCGGTGGCGCCCGACCGGCCCGGACCGGTGCCCGGTGCCCGAGCCCGCAGTGACCCCGAGCCCGCAGTGACCCCGAGCCCGAGAAGACCCCCAGCCCGAGAAGACCCCCAGCCCGCAGAGACCGGAGCCCGCGATGAACCCGCCGCCACCGCCGTCCTCGGCGCCCCCGCGGCCCACGGCCCGTACGGTGCGCGTGGCCCGCCCGGCCCCTACGGCCACTCTCCGTGCCCTCCGCGCCCTCCTCGACGGCCCGGCCCCGGACACCGCGCTGGCCGCCGCGTTCGTGGCCGTGATGGCCTACGAACGCGTGACCGCCGGGCTGTCGCCCACCGTCCTGCCGGCCGCCCTCGCGCTGAGCGCCGCCGTCGCCGGGCCGCTCGCGCTGCGCCGCCGTGCCCCGCTGGCCGCCTACCTGACCGGCTCCGCGGCCCTCTCCGTCGAGGCGCTGTTCGTCCTCCCCAGCCCGGTCTCCCCGTACGCCAACCTGATCGGCCTCTACTCGCTCGGCCTGCACGCCACCCGCCGCCGGGCCCAGGTGGCCCCGGTCATCGTGCTGTTCGGTATGGCGGCCTACTTCACCGACCTCGACGGGCCGGGGCGCTACGCGGAGATCCCGGCCGGTGTGCTGTTCCTCTGGCTGCTCGCCTGGGCGGTCGGCTACGGCACCGCCCGCCGCCAGGAGGAGCGTGACGCCGCCCGCCGGCTGCTGCGCCGACGCGTCGCCGCCGAGGAACGCGCCCGGCTGGCACGGGAGTTGCACGACCTGGTCGGCCACACGGTCAGCCTGATGCTGGTCCAGGCCGGCGCCGCCCGCCGCCTGCTGGACCGCGACCCCGACCGCACCCGCGAACTGATCACCGGCGTCGAGCAGACCGGCCGCGAGGCGCTCGACGAGCTCGACCGCATCCTCGGCCTGCTGCGCCGCACCGCGCCCGCCACCGCCGTCGACACGGCCGACGCGGCGGACAGGACGGACGGGACCGACCGGGCGGACGGGACCGACGGGGCCGACAGGGCCGACGAGAGCCCCAGCCTCCAACCCGGCCTCGCCGACCTGCCCCGGCTGGCCGAACGGGTGCGCCGGACCGGCCTGCGGGTCACCGTCCGGATCGACCCGGCCACCCCGGGTCTCCCGCGCACGGTCGACGTGTCGGCGTACCGGATCGTCCAGGAGGCGCTGACCAACACCGTGCGGCACGCCCGCGCCGAGCACGCCGAGGTCACCGTGCGGCGCGGCGGCGCCGGACCGGGGGAGCGGCTCGACATCGAGGTGCGCGACGACGGGCGAGGCGCCGCGGCCGGCTGCGTGCCCGGCCGGGGGCTGCTGGGCATCGCCGAGCGGGTCTCCATCCTCGGCGGCCGGGTGGAGCACGGCGGGGCCGAACGCGGCGGCTTCCGGGTACGCGCCGAACTGCCGCTGACATGATGGGCCGACGCCGATGAGGCCGATGCCGATGGGGCCGGCGCCGACAAGGCCGACGGACCGGGTGGAGGGTGCCGCGATGATCAGGGTCCTGCTGGCCGACGACGACGCCCTGCTGCGGGCCGGCGTCGCCCTCGTCCTCGGCACCGAGGACGGCATCGAGGTGGTCGGCGAGGCCTCCGACGGGCTGCGGGCGGTCGAACTGTGCCGGACGCTGCACCCCGACGTGGTGCTGATGGACGTGCGGATGCCCGGCGTGGACGGCGTCGAGGCGACCCGGCGGATCGTCGGCGAGGGACTGCCGGTCCGGGTGCTGGTGCTCACCACCTTCCACCACGACGACTACGTGTGGGGGGCGTTGCGGGCCGGGGCCGACGGCTTCCTGCTCAAGCGGGCCTCCCCGGAACGCCTGATCGACGCGGTGCGCACGGTCGCCGCCGGCGAGGCCCTGCTCGACCCGGCCGTCACCCGCGACCTGGTCGGCCACCTGGTCGCCCGCGCGCCCGGGCCGGACACCGCCGAGGGCGGCCGGCTGGCCCGGCTGACCGCGCGCGAGCGGCAGGTCCTGCGGCTGGCCGCCGAGGGCCGCTCCAACGCCGAGATCGCCGACGTACTGGTGCTCGCCGAGTCCACCGTGAAGACCCACATGAAACGGGTGCTCGCCAAGACCGACGCCCGCGACCGCGCCCAGGCGGTCGCCCTCGCCTACCGGGGCGGCCTGATGTCCGCCCCGGACTAGCTTGTTCTTTAACTTGTGGCTTCTTGGAGTCCGTCCGGGGAAGCTGGGCGCATGACTGTTGACTCATCTTCCGACTCAGCGCAGACCCGGGACCGGGAAGCTGTCGAGCAGCTTCTGGGCCGCCCGTTGAACCATGCGTGGCCGACGGGTGCGCTGGCCCCAGGCAGCCGGGTCACGGTGGTCCGCGACCCGGGGTGGGGTGGGCCGTGGCAGGTGGAGTTCCTGGGCACGATCGACGCGATGGGAGCGCCGGAGCCCGTTGGGAACCCTCGGGCAGGGGACGGCGAGTTGGCGTACTGGGTCAGCTTCGACGAACCGCAGTACGACAGCAATGGTGGCGGCCCGTATCGGAAGGCCCAGATCTGGGCCCGGTACCTGCGGACCGGGCCTGCTCAAGCCGTGTGATCCGCAGCGGGATTACTGTCGTCAGCTTCGCCCGCATCCCGACGGGCTTGGCCGTTCGCCGGACAGTGGAGCGGCCTTGGGGTGATCATGTGCGCTGTCGAGACGCCGTGATCCAACCCAAGGCCGTGAAGGTGAGTCTGCTGCACGACGCCGCCCACGTCGAATCCCTGGCCGTGTTGTCCGGGTTCCGGGCCGACTTCTACGACTGCCTGACCGCCCGCGCGGATGCCCTGTTCGAGCTGACGGATGCGCTGCTGTGCGCCGACGGACCGGTGAAGTCCTTGGTCGACCTGACGCTGATTGCCGAGCACCGACGAGGCCACGGCGCGCTCTACGACGGACTGAACTGCGGCCGGATCGAGGCGAACCGGCTGCGTGCCGAACTGGCCGGGCTGCCCCTGCCGCGGACGGACGACGGCCGGATCGTGCTGGCGGTGGACGTCAGCCCGTGGTTGCGTTCCGACGCGCCGACCAGCGCGGACAGGCTGTTCTGCCATGTCTACGGTCGGGCGAAGAGCGTCTCGCAGTTCATTCCGGGCTGGCCGTACTCCTTCGTGGCCGCGCTGGAGTCCGGGCGCACGTCATGGACCGGGATCCTGGACGCAGTCCGGCTCGGGCCTGAAGACGATGCCACTGCGGTGACCGCCGACCAGCTCCGCGGCGTGGTCCAACGGCTGATCGCGGCCGGACACTGGCACGAGGGCGATCCGGACATCCCGGTGGTGATGGACGCCGGCTACGACGTCACCCGGCTCGCGTTCGTGCTGGCGGACCTGCCCGTCGAGGTGCTTGGCCGGATCCGCTCCGACCGGGTGCTGCGGCTGCCCAAACCGCCCAGACTGCCGGGAACCACCGGACGGCCGCCCAAGCACGGTCCCGAGTTCGCGCTGGCCAAGCCCGCCACCTGGCCGGAGCCCGAGCACATCACGACCACCGAGACGACCCGCTACGGCACCGCCACGGCCCGTAGCTGGGACCGGCTTCACCCGCGGCTCACGCACCGCACCTGCTGGCTCGACCACGACGGTGAACCGCCGGTCATCGAGGGCACATTGCTCCGCCTGGAGGTCGACCACCTGTCCGGAGACCGCAACCCCGACCCGGTCTGGTTGTGGTCCTCGGCCATCGACGCCACCGCCTCCGATATCGACCGCTGGTGGCGGTCCTACTTGCGCAGATTCGACCTCGAACACACCTTCCGGCTGTTCAAACAGACCCTGGGCTGGACTCGCCCGAAGATCCGCACTCCCGAGGCCGCCGACCGCTGGACCTGGATCGTCATCGCCGCCCACACCCAGCTCCGCCTCGCCCGCCCTCTGGCCGAGGATCTCCGCCGGCCGTGGGAGAAGCCCGCCGAGCCGGGACGGCTCACTCCGGCCCGGGTCCGGCGCGGGTTCCGGAACATCCGCCCGATGACCGCTCTGCCCGCCAGGGCACCGAAACCCGGCAGGCCCGGTCCTGGACGCCCGCACGGCTCGAAGAACCGCAGGCCCGCTCCCCGCTACGACGCAGGCAAGACCGTCAAACGCGGCCTCACCATGGCCGAACATCAAGATCGAAAAGGTTAAAGAACAAGCTAGAGCCTGTCTCTTTGATGCGGAGCGGGTCGGTTCGGTCAGCCATTGCGCATGCGCTGCCGGGTGTAGGCGGCCGTGACGACGGCGACCAGCGGTCCCCACAGCAACAGCGGCACGTAGCAGGCGTTCATGATCCAGGCTGCTACTCCCTGGGGACCGTCCGAGCCGCCCGCGTCGGCGGGCATGCCGCCCAAGAACATCGGCAGTGTGACCGCCGTCGCCGCAAGAGACCCCAGTGCCGCCGGAACGACCACCGCCCACATCGGGATACGCCTGCCGCCCAGAACGGGGAGCCAGGACGGGACCCTCTCGCCCCACGGCCTGACCAGACCCACCGTCAGGAAGGCAAGTCCCTCGGTGACGAGGGTCAGCAACGTGATGTAGGAGGAGGTTTCCAGACCAGGCTGCCAGTCCTTCGCGAGTTCTCCGCTCCAGCCGACAGGAATACCCATCGCCATTGCCATCCGCCACAACCCTGACGGCAACACGACCAGTGGCACGGCTTTCGCTGCCAACACCACCCAACGAGGAGTGAGGGCAGCGGTGTCTTCAGTGATGCCGCTGCCGGCGTCAGTGTTCGGATCGGCGAGCAGCGGCTTTGCTGAGATCACGGCAATCTCCTGAGTGGCATGGGCAACGCCACAACGCTCACAGAGTGCCTCGCCGCCCACATCCCCCCACAGAACCGCCCTTGGTCACCCGTCCGAGCCGGCCTTCATCCACCTGTAGAAGGAGGGCCATGCGGGAGGTGATCGACAGGCACGACATCCTGATCGTGCACGTCGATCAGCGGGGTCTCTTCGACGGGCACCGGCAGGAGGCCAACATCCTGGCCGACACCTTTGACGGAGAGCAGAACCGGCTCGTCGTCCATCGGCTGGCCTGACGAACCCCTCGGACGCCTTGCTCAGCGCCGGGTCCAGATAAGGATGGCGGCAAGGTGCAGTGTGGCCTGGTAAGCGATGGCGAGCTTGTCGGTCCGCATGGCGAGGCCGCGCCACTGCTTGAGTCGGGCGATGCACCGCTCGACGGCATTGCGTTCCTTGTATGTCTCGGCGTCGAAGGCGGGCGGGCGGCCTCCGGCGCGGCCTCGCCGCAGACAGTGGCCGATCTGGTCGGAGGGCTGGGGGATGACAGCGCGAATGCCGCGGCGGCGGAGGTGACTCCGGATCGCGCGGGATGAGTATGCGCGGTCCGCCAGGACGGCATCGGGTCGGGTTCTCGGTCGTCCGGGGCCGGTGCGCGGAACACGGATGGCGGCCATGACGGTCTCGAAGACCGGGGCGTCACCCGCCTGGCCTGCGGCGACATGGAGGGCCAGCGGTCGTGCATGGCCGTCGCCGGCAAGGTGGATCTTTGTGCTCAGGCCGCCTCGGGAGCGTCCAAGCGCGTGGTCGTCGGGTTCGGCCTGGCCTGGAGCCCCCTTTTCCGGGCGCCTGCTGCGTGCTGGTGAGCTCGGCAGACGGTGGAGTCCACCGACACGGTCCAGCCGATGTCGTCGGCACCCTCGGCCGCTGCCAGCACCGCGGCAAGGATGCGTTTCCAGGTGCCGTCCACGGCCCATCGGATCAACCGCTTGTGGGCGGTCTGGAACGAGCCGAGCTCGTCCGGCAGGTCCCGCCGGGGCGAGCAGGTGCGGTACTTCCACGCGATGGCCTCCAGGGTTCGGCGGTGATCGGCCCACCGTCGGCCGCGGACTGGATGGGCCGGCATCAGCGGCTCGATCCGGTCCCACATCGCATCAGTGATCACTAACCGGACGGACATATCCGATCAACTGATCAGCCCATCAAAGAGACACGCTCTAGGCGTCGGGGTGCCTCAGCCCTGCCCCAGCAGCCGGGCGAGGTCGTAGCCGAGTGAGCCGACCACCGGCAGTGCGCCCAGGTCGGTGATCCCGCCGACCGGGATGCTGTACCCCTGGTTGACCTGCCCGGCCGGCTCCGCCCGTTCCGCTGCCGACGCGCTCGCCCCGGCCGGTACCACGGCGGCCGTCATCGCGGCGAGCAGCACCGGTACGCCGAGCGTCCTGCGGGTCCAGTGGGTCCGGCGGGCGATTCGGGTCGTGCGCGTCATCGGGCTGCCTCCGGGAGTGCGGATCCGCGCGAGTTCGGTTGCGCGCGTCGGGATCCGCGCCAGTCGGATCCGCCCACACAACGCCCCGTGCCCGCCGCGGTCACGGCCGGTTGAGCCGATCGGGTGGATAGGTCGGATGATCCGAGTAGTCGGGGATTCCCGAGGTGGGCTGATTTCCGCCCGATGGCGGGCATACGATCGGTGCAGCGACCAGCCGCCCCGGCCCGACCAGCCGCCCCGATCCGATGAGGCCAGGCATGGACCACCGTCCCCCCTATTCCGGCGAGCAGCACGGGCGCGCCGGGTGCGCCCAGTGCCGGGCGCCGCTGTCCGAGGCCGAGCGGCAGGGCGACCGGCCGCCCGCCGGGCTCTGCCGGGCCTGCCGCAGCGTGTACCTGAACGCGCACCCGGTGGCGCGGGTGCTGGCGGCGCTGCCGCCCGTGCTGCTGCGGGCGTGCGGGGGGAGCGCGGACGCGCTGGTGCGGGAGACGGTGCGCGAGGAGCTCCAGCGGCTGTCGGCGGACGTGCTGATCGCCCGGATCGAGCGGCGGTGGTGGGCGTTCTGGTCGCACCGCCCGCTGAGCGTGCCGCGCAGCGAGGACGACCAGGGCTACGGGCCGGACGACGTCGCGTACTGGCTGGTGATCCCGCACCCGTGCCGGGTGACGCAGTGCGAGGACGGCTGGCTGCTGGACGACAGCGGGGTCTGCCCGGTGTGCCGGCCGGTCGGCCGGATGGAGCCCGAGACGGTGGACTGGGAGCCGGAGCGGCGGGCCGACCCCGTACGGGCGGCGGCGATCGCGGCCGACATCCGGCGCGAACTGCGCTGGCGCCACGGCGTGCCCCGCTCGGGCCGGACCGCCGGTCTCACGGCGCAGCGCGTCACCCCGGTGCCCGCGCCGCCCCCTGAGCGCCCCCGGCCGTAAGGGCCCGCATCGACGTAGGGCCCGCCGGCCGCCCCCACGGAGTGGTACGGCCGGTGAGTCGCGCGGGCCGTGGGTGCACCCACGGTGACCTGCGGCACTGTCGCATCGAACCGAAGCGGACAGTAAGGTACGGACTGTTTGGTTTGGTTTCAGCGCGCGGCAGCGGCAGGATGCGCCGGCAGTGGCAGGAGGGCGCCGTGGCGCGGCAGGAACGTGCGGTACGCACCCGGCGGGCGATCCTGGAGGCGGCCGCCTCGGTGTTCGACGAGGTCGGCTACGAGGCCGCCACGATCGGCGAGGTGGTCGCGCGGGCCGGGGTGACCCGCGGCGCGCTGTACTTCCACTTCGCCTCCAAGCAGAAGCTCGCGGAGGGCGTGGTCGAGGAGCAGTTCCGCCAGGAGCCGGTGCCGTCCCGGGCGTGCAAGCTGCAGGAGCTCGTCGACACCGGCATGGTGATCGCCCACCTGATGCCGCGGGACCCGCTGCTGAGCGCCGGGGCACGGCTGGCGCTCGGCCAGGACACCTTCGACGGCCTGCGGGGCGGGGCGATCGTCGGGTGGATCGCCCGGCTGGAGACGGTCCTGACGGAGGCCCGGGACCAGGGCGAGCTGCTGCCCCACGTGGTCCCGGCCGACACCGCCTGGCTGATCACCGCCTGCTGGACGGGCACCCAGATCCAGTCGCAGAAGCTGGCCAACCGCGCGGACCTGGAGCAGCGGATCTCCACCCTGTTCCGGCACCTGATGCCGAGCATCGCCATGCCCGGCGTGCTGGCCAGCCTGCGGATCGACCCGGGCCGCGGGGCCCAGGTCGCCGCCGAGCTGGCCGCCCTCCGGGCGGACGAAGCGGTCACGGCCGCCGACTGAGCCCGTCAGGCCTCCGGTCGTCCGGGTACCGGGAAACAAACAGCGGGGACGGTTTCACCAGTGCTCGGTGCCCGGTGCCCGGTGCTCAGCCCGGTCCGGCCGCCAGCCGCCGGGCCAGGTCGATCAGGTCGCCCGCGCGCAGCGCCGGCCCGTCGAAGCCCGGCAGCGGGACGTGCAACGGCTCGGTCCACCGCGCCGGGACGGCCCCCGACCCGTAGCGGGCACCGGCCAGCGCGCCGGTGACCGCGGCCACCGTGTCGGTGTCGCCGCCGAGGTCGACGGCCGCCCGCAGCGCCTCCTCGAACCCCCGGGTGGTGCGCACCGCCCACACCGCCGAGCCCAGGCAGGGCCAGACAGCACCGTTGAACTCGGTGGCCATGGCGGGGTGCCAGTCCGGCGCGAGCACCACGGCGTAGCGCGGCCGGTCCCCGGGGTCGACGGCCGCCAGGACCTCGGGCAGCGCGGCGAGCGGATCGGCTCCCTCCAACGTGAGCCGGACCAGCTCGTGCAGCACCGCGGTGCCCTCCCAGGCCGCGCGGTCGCCGTGGGTGAGCGCGGCCAGCCGGCGGGCGGCGGTCATGGTGGCCTCCCGTCCGGCGGCCGCGAAGTACACGGCCGAGGTGGCCGCGCGCATCAGCGAACCGTTGCCGGCGGCGCGGAGGTTGACCTGGAAGTGCACGGCCGCGGCGAGGTCCCAGGGCATGCCGTTGGTCAGGACGTCCGCGGTCTGGATGCCGATGTCCTTGGGGTCGGAGGCGGCCCACCGCTGGAAGCGCGCGAAGACGTCCGGCAGGTCGAGGCCGCCGCGTTCCAGCAGCGACCGCGCCATCAGGACGGCCATCTGGGTGTCATCGGTGGCCTCGCCGGGATCCCAGCCGCCACCCCCGGCCATCTCGCTCCCGGCCATCTCGCTCCCGGCCGTCCCACTCCCGGCCGTCCCACTCCCGGCCGTCCCACTCCCGGCCGTCCCACTCCCGGCCCTCCAGCCGTCGTCCGCCCCGCCGTCGGCCCCCGCCTCGGGGAACCGGGCCGAGAAAGCCCCCGCCGGCCCGAACTCGAAGGGCGCCCCCAGCGCGTCCCCGACCGCCGAGCCCAGGACCGCCCCGACGGCCCGCTCCTCCCGGGTCGGGCCGCTCATCGGGCGCCACCGCCGTACGGCCGGGCCGTGCCCGCCGGACGGCGGGCCAGCAGGTGGACGCGGCCGACCTTCTCGGCGCCGTCGTCGTGCGGCTCGCGTTCGAGGCGGGCGCGCACCTCCAGGCCGGCGCCGGTGAGCAGGGCGGCGACCCGGTCGGCCCGGCGACGATGCAGGTGGAGGTCGACCCGGTGGCCGAACAGCTCCGCGTGGTGCGTCCGTTCGTCGCCGGCCTGGAAGACCAGCAGGAGGTGGCCGCCCGGGGCCAGCACCCGGTGGAACCCGGCGAACACCCCGGGCAGCGCCTCGTCCGGCACGTGGATGACCGAGTACAGCGCGACCAGGCCGGCCAGCGAGGCGTCCGGGAGGTCGAGGGCCGTCATCGAGCCCTCCTCGAAGCGCAGGTGCGGGTGGTCCCGGCGGGCCACCGCCACCATTGCCGGGGAGAGGTCGATCCCGAACACGTCCAGCCCGAGCCCGTGCAGCAGGGCGGTCACCCGACCCGGTCCGCACCCCACGTCCGCGACGGGGCCGCCGCCGCCTGCCCGGACCAGCTCGGCGAAGGCGGTGAGCATCGCCCGCTCCAGCGGCTTGCCGGTCAACTCGGCACGGAAGCGGGCCGCGTAGTCGGCGGCGACGGTGTCGTAGGAGGAGCGGGTGGCCCTCAGGAAGTCCGGTTCGGTCACGGTCGACCACGGTAGCCCTTGGCTCAGGATGGGGTAGGGTCGTTCCCGTCCGTACCGCGATCAACCCGGGAGGTGAGACCCATTACCGCAGTGTCAGGTCGGGTGCTCCCCCCGGGCGGTCGGACGTTCGCGTCGGCCTGAGGCCCGGCGTCGAGGGAGCCCCGGTGGTCATCCGAAGGGTTCTCGTGTCGATCTTCTCCTCCTCCCGTCTCCGCTCCTCCGTCGTGGCCCGGCTGCGCGCCGCCGGCTGTGTCTTCGCCGAGGACGAGGCGCGGCTGATCCTCTCCACCGCCCGTACGCCCGCCGAGCTCGCCGCCATGGTCGACCGCCGGGCGGCCGGGCTGCCGCTGGAACACGTGCTCGGCTGGGCCGAGTTCTGCGGACTGCGGATCGCCGTCGATCCGGGTGTGTTCGTCCCGCGGCGGCGCACCGAGTTCCTGGTCAGCGAGGCCGCCGCCCTGCTCGGCGGGCCCGCAGCGCCGGACGCGCCGGGCGGTCCGGCCACGCCGGACGCGGTCGCCGTCGATCTGTGCTGCGGCAGCGGCGCGCTGGGGGCCGCGCTCGCCGCCGCCGCTCCCGGCCCGCTGGAGCTGCACGCCGCCGACCTGGACCCGGCGGCGGTCGCCTGCGCCCGGCGCAACCTCGACGGCGTCGCCGCCGGGGTCCACCTGGGCGACCTGTACGAGCCGCTGCCCGACGGGCTGCGCGGCCGGGTGGACGTGCTGCTCGCCAACGTCCCGTACGTGCCCACCGAGGAGGTCGCCCTGCTGCCCGCCGAGGCCCGCGAGCACGAGTCGCCGCTCGCCCTGGACGGCGGTGCGGACGGCCTGGACGTGCTGCGCGCGGTGGCGGCGCGGGCCCCGCGCTGGCTCGCCCCCGGCGGCAGCCTGCTGTTCGAGACCAGCGAGCGGCAGGTGCCGGACGCCCTCGCCGTGGTGACGGGGGCGGGGCTCACGGCCCGGGTCGCCGAGTGCGAGGAGCTGTACGCGACGGTGGTGGTGGCCACCCGGCCGGGCGGAACCGGGTAACTGCTAGGTTCGTACCCGCCCTGACGGAACGTCGGCCGGTGCGGTTCGCACCGGCCCGGCCGAGAGGACCCACGCATGAACGCCCCCGCCGCTCCCGCTCCCGTCCACCACTCGACGTCGACCTGGCAGCAGCCGCTCCCGGCTCCCGCCTCGACCGAACGCGGTGCGCTGGTGGAGCGGGCGGCGCGGGACGTGCTGGCCCTCGGCCCGGGCCGGCTGCTGGTCGGCATCGACGGGTTCACGGCGGCCGGCAAGACGAGCTTCGGCCACGAACTGGCCGAGCGGACGGCCGCCCTGGGCGGGCGCCCGGTGCTGCGCGCCACCCTGGACGACTTCAAGAACCCCTGGCGCGACCGCCACCTCTACGACCGCGAGTCCGGCGAGGGCTACTACCGCCACGCGTACGACTACGCCGCCGCCGAGCGGCTGCTCCTCGGGCCCTGCCGCGACTCCGGGGCGACCCGGTGCTCCCTGTGCTCCATCGACCCGCTGACCCAGGTCGACCACTCCGCGCGGACCACCCCGCTGACGGCGGACACCGTCCTGATCGTGGACGGCGTCTTCGCGTTCCGCCCGGAGATCGACCACTACTGGGACTACCGGATCTGGCTCCAGGTCGACGACGAGCTCTCGGTGCGCCGCGGCGCCGAGCGCGACCGGAACTGGGCCGGCTCCGACGCGGAGGCCATCCACCGGGACCGCTACCTGGTCGCCGAGCACCTCTACCTGGCGGAGGCCGATCCGCTGCCCGGGGTGGACCTGCTGATCGACAACTCCGACTTCGCCGCCCCGCGCCCGCTGCCCCGGCCGGCGCCCCGGGCCGGCTCCTGAAAGCGGTGACCACGGTGAACGACACGACCGACGACCGGACCGACCTCGCCATCACCCGGGACGGCTACGACGCGCTCGCCGTCCGCTACGTCGAGCTGTTCACCGGCGAACTGGCGGAACGCCCGCTGGACCGCGCGATGCTGACCGCCTTCGCCGAGCTGGTCCGGGAGGGCGGCGGACCGGTCGCGGACCTGGGCAGCGGCCCGGGCTGGGTGACCGCGTACCTGCACGACCTGGGCCTCGACGTGTACGGGCGGGACCTCTCCCCGGTGATGGTCGGGCTGGCCCGTGACGCGTACCCGGGCCTGCGTTTCGAGGTCGGTGGGATGGAGGAACTCGGCGTGCCCGACGGCTCGCTCACCGGGATCGTGGCCCGCTACTCGCTGATCCACACCCCGCCGGAGCGGGTACCCGCGGTGCTCGCCGGGTTCCACCGGGCGCTGGCCCCCGGCGCACCCCTGCTGCTCGCCTTCCAGGCCGACCCCGAGCCCGATTCCGCTCCCGATCCCGACGAGCCGGACGATCCCGACGAGCCGGACGATCCCGACGAGCCGGGGGAGCCCGCGCCGACGCCGTTCGACCACAAGGTCGCCCCCGCCTACCGCTGGACCCAGGGCGCCCTCTCCGCCCGGCTGCGGACGGCCGGGCTGGTCGAGGTCGCCCGGCTGACGCGCGAGCCGCGCGAGGACGAACGCTTCCTCCAGGCCCACCTGCTCGCCCGCCGGCCCGTCGCGGCGCCCCGGAAACCCTGATGCACCACCGGGCCCGCCCCGGGCAGACTGCGCCCATGCACACCGACAGCCCCGACACCCCGCAGCGGCGGGCCCTGCGCCACGTCGAGAGCCTGGCGAAGGGCGACCCCCTGGAGCCCGGCCTCCGGGTGACCCTCAACTTCCACCCCGACCGGCTGGTGCGGGGCCGCCCGATCCTGGAGCGGCTCGCCGAGGACGGCGTCTACCGCTCCCAGTTCGTCACCGGCACCGGCAACGGCGGCCTGACGGCGTTTCCCGGCGGGGACCGCTGGCGCTGGGAGAGCCGGATCTTCGACGGCGCGTACGACGGGGCGCCCGCCGAAGAGCGGCCGGTGTACGGCGCGCTGAACTTCCGCCGGAAGCCGGCCGGCGGCGCCCCGCGGTTCGGCTCCGCCCACTTCCGGCTGGCCGCCGCGACCCTGGAGCGGACCACCTTCTGCTACCCGGACAGCTACCTGGAGCCGGCCGACTTCGGCGTGGCCTCCCGGATGGCCCTGATCGAGCTGGCCCTGGCCGACCGGCAGGACGACCTGGACGACTACGTCGAGGCGCAGGTGCACGGCCCGGTCAGCCTGACCCGGGACGTGGAGGCGCTGGTGCTGGACCCGTGCTACCGGGGCACCGCCGTGGAGACGGCGGCCCGGGCCCTGGGCTGCCCGGTCGAGTGGCACGGCGGCTTCCGGCTGGGCACCGAGCTGCTGCGCCGCCACCCGGACTACCGGGGCCCGGAGTTCGTGGAGCTGGGCACCGCGCTGGCGGTGGACGGCCTGCTGGACCCCCGGGTCCTCGGCGACGCCGACCGGTCGGGCCGGCACGACCCGCAGGCGCTCAAGCGGGTCTGGCACTACCTGGCCCGGTTCGGCCCGCCCACCCTGGGGCACCCGGCCGGAGCAGGCGGAATCCCGGTTGTGTGTCCGCCCCGCCCGGTGGTGGGGTAGCCGGATGGATCATGACGAGGTACTGGGGCTCTTCGACGAGCGGATACGCCGCGAGGCCCGGCCCGACAGCCCCCGGGCACGGGTCGAGTGGACCGGCGCGGTGGTGCGGCAGACGGGGGAGGCCGACGCCTGGAACGGCGTGCTCTGGTCCGGCCTGGACGGGGCCGACGAGGCCGCGGTCGACGCGGTGATCGCCGAACAGGTGGCCCACTACACCGCCCTCGGCGTGGACTTCGAGTGGAAGCACTACGCCCACGACCGCCCGGCCTCCCTCCCGGCCCGGCTGCTGGCGGCCGGCTTCACGCCCGAGGACCCCGAGACGCTGATGGTCGCCGGGATCGGTGACCTGCCGGACGCCACCGCGGTGCCGGAGGGCATCGAGCTGCGCGCCGTCACCGACGAGGCCGGCGTCGACCTGGTGATCGCCGTCCACGAGCAGGCCTTCGGCACCGACGGCTCCCGGCTGCGCGCCCGGATCCTCGCCCAGCTGACCGAGGCCCCGGACATCATCACCGTGGTCCTCGCGATGGCCGGCGACACCCCGGTCAGCTCCGCCCGGATGGAGTTCCACCCCGGTACGGGCTTCGCCGGCCTGTGGGGCGGCGGCACCGTCGAGGGCTGGCGCGGCCGGGGCGTCTACCGCGCGCTGATCGCCCACCGGGCCCGGATCGCCGCCGAGCGGGGCTACCGCTACCTCCAGGTCGACGCCTCCGACCAGAGCCGGCCCATCCTGCACCGCCTCGGCTTCGCGGCCCTGACCGTCACGACCCCCTACCTGTACGGGAGCTGACCGTGACCACCCCGTACCTGTACGGGCGCCGAGCGTGACCACCCCGTACCTCCAGGGGCTGAGCGACCGGCCCGCACCATCTCGAACGCGCTGAAGGGACCTCACACCATGGCCGTCATCCACCACACCACGCTCCGCCCGACCAAGGGCGAGCTGCTGACCGCCTGGCTGCCCGGCCGGGCCTGGTACCGCGGGGACGGGCAGGAGCCGCGGCTGGAGCGGGCCGGCGGCTTCCGGCTGGACGACCCGGAGGGCGAGGTGGGGATCGAGTTCATGGTGGTCACCGATACCGCCGGGGCCGGGCCGGTGACCTATCTGACGCCGCTCACCTACCGCGGCGCCCCGCTGGAGGGCGCGGAGCACGCGCTGGTCGGCACCATGGAGCACGGCGTGCTCGGCCGGCGCTGGGTCTACGACGGCGCCCACGATCCCGTGCTGGTCGCCCAGTTGCTCGCGCTGCTCGGCGGCGAGGTGCGGGCGCAGGCCCAGTCCGAGAGCGACACCCCCGACCCGGAGGTCACCGTGGCCCTCGGCGAGGACGTCCAGGTCCCCGCGCCGCAGGACTTCGCCCCGGCCGTGGACGGCGCCGCGGGCACCCGGCTGCCCGGCCTGAACGGTCCGCAGGCCCCGGCGCTGCACCTGACGCGGGTGCTCGACGGCCCGCCCGCCGCCCGGCCCGCGGACGCCACCGGCCCGGAATCCCGCCGCTGCGTCGGCTCGGTCACCGGCCACTGGACCCGCCCGGACGGCACCCCCGGCCGAGGCCCGTTCGCGGTGCTGCGCACGGACCACCCCTGAGCGACGGGCCGGGCCCGGCGCCCGGGCGTCAGGGGCCGGACTCGGGTCGCCGGGCGGTGTTGGTGCCCCGGTCAGGGCGTGCCACGATCCTCCCGCGCCGCCACCGGGCTCCACGGGCGGCGTGATCACCCATGGTCGTCAAGATCCCGCCAGGGCGGCCGGACCCCGGGGAGGGGCCCGGCCGCCGCCCTGCTCAGAAGTTCCCGTTGTCCGTCCAGCGGTACCAGTCGCCGGACATCCAGGTGTAGGTGTTCCCGTCGCGGGCGACCGGCGGGCCGTCCGGCAGATAGGCGTAGCCGGTGACCTCGAAGAGGCCGCCGCCGGGGACGGTGAACCGCAGCCCGGTGCCGCCGACCGCGGTGACGTCCTTCACCGGCAGGGCGCCGACCCACTCGGGCTGCGGCAGCCCGTTCCCGTCCCGCTCCAGCGCCTGCTCGGCGAAGGAGGTCAGCGCGGGCCGGCTGAGCTCGAAGCGGGCCTGCTGCGGCACCTGGTGGACGATCAGCGCGACGGTCGCGACCAGCAGGGCCGGCGGCACCGCCCAGCGCCAGGCGCCCTCGGGCCGATCCCCTTCGTCCGGGTCCATCAGCATCTGGCGGACCAGCCAGACCAGGGCCGTCGCGCCGGCGGCCGTGACGCCCAGCCCGAGCATGCCCCAGTCGGGGGCCGCCAGGCTGAACGCCAGCAGCGCCGTGACGCCCAGCACGGCGCAGCCGGCCAGTACGGAGTTGCCGGGCCGCCGGATCCGCTCGCGGCGGGCGGTCAGCAGGGCCATCAGGCCGACCACCGTGGCCGCCAGCAGCAGGCCCGTGGCCAGCGGGAGCACCAGGAGGAGGTTGCCGACCATCCCGAGGGCGAACAGCGGGACCGCGAAGGCCCCGCCCCAGGCCGGGGACACCGCCAGCACGGCCACCGACAGCCCCAGGGCCGCCGGCCCCCGGTAGCCGTCGACGAGGAGCGCACGCCACCACCGGGCGTCGAAGGAGAATCGCATGCCGATGATCTACCAGATCGTCATATCGGCAGGCCAATGGGGGTGCAGGGGTGTGCGCATCCGTGACCCACCGTCACGGACACGTCGCCCGGTACGGCGTCCCCGGGGCGAGCCGCGTCCACTCGGAGCGCCGCAGCGGCGGCCGCAGTACGGCGCAGGCCGAGGCCTCGGCCTCCGCCGGGTCCAGGCTCCACACCGGCGCGGCCCCGTTCCCGCCCCCGGCCAGCACCGAGCGGCCGTCCGGCAGGAAGGCCAGCGCGTCGAGCGGCCCGCCGGGGGAGGAGAGCGTGCGCCGCGGGCCGTCCGGGATCAGCGGGTCCCACAGCCGGACCTCGCCGTGCTCGCCGGCGTCGGCGAGCGTCCGCCCGTCCGGGCTGAAGGCCAGCGCCCGTACGGTGTCGCTGCCCACGGTGAACGCCTCCGGGTGCAGCGGCTGCTCGGTCCGGGCGTCCCAGACCCGGATCGTCCGGTCGTCGGCGTAGGTGGCGATCCGCGTGCCGTCCTGGCTGACGGCGATCCGCCGCAGGTAGTCGTCGTGCTTCATGGTGGCGCTGCGCCGGGCGGGCTCGTCGCCGTCGGCCGGGATCAGCTGCACCGCCCGCGCGTCGCAGGCGAAGGCCACCGTGGCGGGGCCGACGAAGGCGACCGCGTGGACGGCGCCGCAGGCGGTGTGGAGGCGCGGGCGCGCCGGGGTGCCGTCGGTCGGGCCGGTGAGCAGGGTGCCGTCGGCCGTGCCGACGGCCAGCCGGGTACCGTCCGGGCTCAGGTCGAGCGCGGTCACCCGGGCCCCGGCCGTCCACACCTCCTGGACCACGCCGTCCGAGGCGCGGCGGATCCGGACCGTGCCGTCCTCCTCGGCGCCGGCCAGCAGCCGCCCCGAGCGGTCCAGGGCGAGCGCGGTGACCGGCCGTCCGCTCGCGGGCGAGACGCTCACCGGGCGCCGTTCGCCGCCGAGTTCCCACAGGGCGGTCCGGCCGTCGGCGGTGCCCACCGCGGCCCGGCCGCCGCCGGTGGCGACCGCGGTGACGGGCGGGCGGCCCGGGCCGGGCGCGAGGTCCGGCAGGCGTCGCAGGTCCCAGAGGAGCACGCTGCCGGTGGGCCGGCCGACACCGGCCGAGGTGACGACGGTCCGGTTGTCGCCGCCCACGGCCAGGCCCAGGACGAAGGTGGGGTGTCCGCGCAGTTCGGCGGTGACCCGGGCGGTGGCGAGGTCCCACACCCGGGCGCTCTGGTCGTCGCCCGCGGAGACCAGGGTCGCGCCGTCCGGGGTCAGTCCGAGGGCGTTGACCGGGCCGGTGTGGGCGCGGCCAGGGCCGGGGACGGTGAGCTCGGTGCCCTCCGCGCCGCCTCCGGTGGACGGGTGCCAGATCCGGATGCCGCCGCGTCCGTCGCCCACCGCGAGCAGGGCGCCGTCGGCGGCGTAGACCAGCGAGCGGGGGTCGCGCACCCGGCCGGAGAAGACCGGCGGCGGGGGAGCGCCGTCCCCGGCCGGGGACGCGTCCAGGTCGCGGACCAGCACCGTGCCGTCCGTCGAGGCACTGGCGAGCCGGTGGCCCGGACCGAACGCCAGGCACTGGATCACCCCCTGCTGGTCGGTCAGCGTCCGCAGCGGCGGCTCGGCCACCCCGACCCGCCAGACCCACAGCCGCCCCGGCAGGTCGCCGTCGCTGCTGCCGGCGGCCAGCAGGGTGCCGTCCGCGCTGAACGCCAGCCGCTTGGCGACCGAGGCCTTGCCGGTGGTGCTCGCGGGCAGCACCGGGGAGGGCAGCGGGCGGCGTTCGGCGACGTTCCACAGCAGGATCCGCCGGGCTTCCGGGTCCCGGGTGATCGCCGCGGCGAGGACCGTCCCGTCCGGGCTGAACCGCAGGTCCTGCACGGGCGCGCCGATGTGCTCCAGCAGCTCGGCCACCGGCGCCGTGGTCCGGGCGTCCCACAGCGCCACCCGTCCCTGCGAGTCCCCGGTGGCCAGCAGCCGCCCGTCGGGGCTCAGCGCGAGCGCGTTGACGCCCCACTCGAAGCCGTCGATCCGCCCGGCGAGGTACTGCGCCTGGGTGCCCAGCACGGCGTCCTCGGCCTGCCGCCGCAGGTCCGGCTGGGTTTCCGGGGCGAGCCGGCGCGCCTGGACGGCCTGCAGCATCGTGGCGTACGGGTCGCGGGCCGTGTTGCGTTCGGCGTCGGCGACCAGGGCGCGGGCCTGGCTGGCCCGGTCGGCGGTGAGCGCCGCGTTCCGCTGGTACCAGCCGAAGGACCCGGCCAGCAGCGCGGAGACCAGCAGGACCGCCAGCGCCCCCGCCAGCCGGCGCAGCGTCCGCACCCGGCGCCGCTCCGCCGCGCGCTCCTGGCGGGCCCGCTCGGCGGAGGCGGCCAGGAACTCCCGCTCCACCGGGGTCAGCAGCGGGTCCGGGGCGGAGTCGTCCGGGGCGGAGTCGTCCGCGGCCCACTGCCCGGCGAGCTCCAGCCGGCTGCCCCGGTACAGCAGCGCGGGATCGCGTTCGGCCTCCGCCCAGCCCTCGGCGTCGTGGGCGAGCTGCTGGTGCAGCCGCAGACCGGCGCGTCCGTCCTCGATCCAGCCGCGCAGCCGGGGCCAGGCGCGCAGCAGGGCCTCGTGGGAGAGGGTGACCCCGTCGGCGTCCAGGGTGATCAGCCGGTCGGCGGCGAAGGAGCCGAGCACCCGCTCCAGCGCGTGCGGGTCGGTGCCGGCGGTGAGCAGCCGCTCGCGGGTCACCCGGCGCCGGGCGCACTGCCCGTCCGGCCCGAGGTGGACCAGCCGCAGCAGCACCCGCCGGGCGATCACCCGGCCGGGCCCGTCCAGCCGGTGCCAGGCCCGCTCGGCGGTGGCCGCGACCGAGCCGCGCAGGCCGCCGATCGCCCGGTAGCCGGCCAGGGTGAGTGAGCGTCCGGTGCGCTGCTGCCAGACGGCGCGCAGGGTGTGGGCGAGCAGTGGCAGCGCCCCGGGGTCGTACCCGGCGGGCGGGGCCTGCGGTGCTCCGGGGGCGGTGCGGCCGTCGCCTCCGGCCAGCCCGAGGTCGGTCAGCAGGACGTCGAGCAGCCCGGGTTCGAGCTCCAGCCGGGCGCTGCGGGCGGGTGCGGTGATCGCCTCGGCCAGCTCCCCGGCGGTCATCGGGCCGAGCGCCAGCTGCCCGTGCCGGACCGCCCGCAGCAGCCCGTCGTGCGCCAGGCAGTGCCCGTACAGGTCGGCCCGCAGGCCCAGCACCACCAGCCGGCCGCCGTCCGGGCCGGCCTCGTGGCAGAGCCGGTCCAGGAAGGCCTGCCGCTGCCCGGCGTCCGCGCAGACGGTGAACAGCTCCTCGGCCTGGTCGACGATCCACACCGCGGCCCGTTCGGCGGCGGGGGAGTCCAGCTGCTCCAGCGGCCGGGCGGTGGGGGTGAGGACGGCCGGAGCGGTCGGCCCGGTGCCCGCCAGGTCGCCGCGCCGCAGCGCGGGCGCCAGCCCCGCCCGCAGCAGTGAGGACTTGCCCGCCCCCGAGGGGCCGACCACCAGCACCGGGCCGCCGCGGTCGGCGCAGCGGTCGGTGAGCAGTCCCAGCAGCTCGGCACGGGCGCGGGCCCGGCCGTGGAACCACCGTTCGTCCGCCGCGCCGAAGGCCGCCAGCCCCGGGTACGGGCAGAGCCCCTGGGTGGCCAGCCCCAGCAGGGCGCCGTCGGCGCGCAGCGCCCGGTCGCAGGCGCGGGCGAAGTCGGCGGTGGCGGGTTTGTCGCCGTTCTCCACCTTGCTGATGTGGCTCTTGTCGTAGTGGACCCGCCGGGCCAGCTCGGCCTGCGAGAAGCCGGCGGCGAGCCGCTGCTCGCGCAGGGCGGTCGCGAAGCCCAGCGGGTCGCCGGCCGGGTCGCAGGCCCCGGGCGCGTCCGCCGGCCGGCCCGCTGCCGCCGCGGAGCCCGTCCGCGGGCGGACCATCCGTGCCTCGTCCTGCCGGTGCTGACCGTCCGTCACCGCCGTACCCCCGTTCCTCCTCGGCCCCGACCGGTCAACGAGCGTGCCGTACCGGGGTCACGCCCCGCGCCGAGAACCCGTCGATGGAGTGAGAACGGCAGGTCAGAGGGGTTGTCGTGATGCCAGGCCCGGACGACAACCGGCAACCGGTTCACCCCGGGCGGCGGCCCGGCGATGGTGATGGTGGGTGACGGACCGCCAGGCCGGATCCCGCCATCCCCGGGAACCACACCCCTCGGGAACCACAGCAGAGGAGAACCCCGTGAATCCGCGATCCCGCCCCCGCCTCCGCGCCGCACTCAGGGCGGTCACCATGGCCGCCGCCCTGGCCGCCTCGCTGGGCACCACCCTGTTCGGCCCCTCCGTCGCCGGCGCCGACCCCCGCGCCGCCGGCCCGGACGCCTACACCGTGCGCGGCTTCGACACCTACCACGGGGACCACGGCGAACGGGAGACCAGGCCCTTCGACTGGCCCGCCGTGGCCAGGGGCGGACAGTCCTTCGTCTTCCTCAAGGCCACCCAGGGCACCGACTTCACCGACCCCTGGTTCGCCCGGGACCTCGCCGGCGCCCGCTCGGTCGACCTGATCCGCTCCGGCTACCACTTCTTCACCGCCGACAAGGGCGGCGCCGCCCAGGCCGACCACTTCGTGAACGTGCTGCGCCGCGAGGGTTTCACCGGTACCCACCCCGGCGAGCTGCCGCCCGTCCTGGACCTGGAGCAGTGCGAGCGCGGCGGCCACCGGCTGAAGCTCGCCGAGGTGAAGGCCTTCCTCGACCGGGTCGAGCGGGCCACCGGCAGCGCGCCGCTCGTCTACACCCGCCGCACCTTCGTGGACGAGTGCCTGGGCGGCACCGAGGCGCTGAGCGGGTACCGGGTCTGGCTCGCCCGCTACGGCGACACCCCGCCGCGGCCGCTGCCGGGCGGCCGGGGCTGGGACTTCTGGCAGTACTCCGACCACCGACCCGTGCCGGGCGTCGGCACCAAGGTCGACGCGAACGTCTTCCACGGCGACCGCGCCGCCCTGCGCCGCCTGGCGCACCTGGGCTGACCGCCGGTCGGCCCGTCACCACTCACCCGCCACCACGCACCCATCACCACTCATCGCAGATCAGAGATCTCAGGAGGAACCACCATGAACCGCATCCGCCGCTGGAGCGTCCCCGCCCTCGCCGCCACCGCCCTGCTGGGCTCGCTGGCCCTGACCGGTCCGGCCGCCGCCGAGGCCGTCCCGCCGGCCCCGGCCGTCGTGACCGTCCTCGACGCGCAGCAGTCCGGCGGCGACCGGCGCGCCGCCGGTGACCTGCGGGTCTCCGCGCCCAAGGTCACCCGGCACGAGGCGATCCAGCGTGCCAAGGGCTGGCTCACCGCGAACAACGGCAAGCCCGTCCCGTACAGCCAGAAGAAGAACTGGAAGGACGGCTACCGTCAGGACTGCTCCGGCTTCGTGTCGATGGCGCTCAAGCTGCCCAAGCCCGCCCCGAACACCGTCAAGCTGAAGAACGACGGCTGGACCAGGCCCATCTCCATGGACGCCCTGCGCCAGGGCGACCTGGTCATCAAGGCCGACAGCAAGAGCTCCAACCGCCGGCACGTGGTCATGTTCGACCACTGGACGGACGCCAAGCACACCTCCTACGTCGCCTACGAGCAGGCCGGGAAGGTCGGCACCCGGGTCAAGACCCACACCTACGGCCTGCGGTCCGGCGACGGGTACCACGCCCACCGTCCGGTCAACCTGACCGACTGACCGGGGGGTTGGGCGATCACTGAGCTGACCTGACCCGATCCGGTACGACCGCCGGACCACCGGGTGCGCAAAAGTTGACGCGCTTGTGACAAATAGTCACGCGAAAAGTCTTCCCCGCGCACCCGGTGGTCTGGCATGTTGCGTCCACCCCCTTACACCCGTTCGCCCCACGAACGGGTGATCGATCGGCGCGCCAACAGCGCCCGGTGCTCCCGGAGGACGCACTTGTCACCCCTGATATCCCGGCGGTTCGCACGCCCCCTGGCCGCGATGGCCATCGCCTCGGCCATGACGCTCGCGGTGCCCGCCTCGTTCGCGGTCGCCGCCCCCGCCACCCCCGCCGACGCCGGGTCCGCCGCCTCGGCCGGGTCGTCCGCGGCAGCCTCGGCGGGCAGCGCCTGGGCCGCCGGCACCCGCGCCTACCTGGTCATCACGACCCCCGGCGACACCACCGCCGTCCGCTCGGCGATCACCGCCAACGGCGGCAGCGTCTTCGCCGCCTACGACGCGATCGGCGTCCTGGTGGCCCACTCGACCTCCGCCTCCTTCGCCGCCACGATGCGCGGCGTCAGCGGCGTCCAGCAGGTCGGCGCCACCCGCACCTCCGACGTCCCGGCGGACGCCTACAACCCGGCCCTGCCCGCCAACCCGGCGCAGTCGGCCACCACGCTCACCGAGACCAACCGCTGGGACATGACCCAGATCAAGGCCGACCAGGCCTGGGCCGTCACCACCGGTTCGTCGAGCGTGAAGGTCGGCGTCCTCGACACCGGCGTCGACGACCAGCACCAGGACCTCGCGCCCAACTTCAACGCCGCCGACTCGGTCTCCTGCGCCTACGGCAAGCCGGACGCCCGCACCGGCGCCTGGCGGGACGTCGACACCCACGGCACCCACGTCGCCGGCACCATCGCGGCCGCCAAGAACGGCAAGGGCGTCGTCGGCGTCGCCCCGGGCGTCAAGATCGCCTCGGTGCGCATCGCCGAGCCGACCTCCACGCTGTTCTTCGCCGAGAACACCGTCTGCGGCTTCATGTGGGCGGGCGACCACGGCTTCAAGCTGACCAACAACAGCTACTACACCGACCCGTGGGCGTTCAACTGCCCCGACAACCTCGACCAGGCCGCCATCATCGAGGGCGTGCGCCGCGCCCAGGCCTACGCCGAGGGCAAGGGCTCGCTCCAGATCGCCGCCGCCGGCAACTCCAACTACGACCTGGCGAACAAGACCACCGACACCACCAGCCCCAACGACTCGACGCCGGTCACCCGCACCATCACCAACGCCTGCATCGACATCCCGACCGAGCTGCCGGGCGTGGTCACCGTCGCCGCCATGGGCAGCGGCAACGTCAAGGCCTCGTACTCCAACTTCGGACGGAGCGTCATCGACGTGGCCGCCCCCGGCGGTGACGGCGCCAGCGGCGTCTACTCCACGCTGCCCGGCGGCAAGTACGGCAACAAGAACGGCACCTCGATGGCCACCCCGCACGTGGTCGGGGTCGCCGCCCTGATGCTCAGCGTCAACCCCTCGCTGACCCCCGCCGACCTCCGCGCCCGCCTGGCCTCCGACGCCAACGACGTCGCCTGCCCGTCGGACAGCCGCTGCACCGGCACCACCGCCAACAACGCCTTCTTCGGCGAGGGCCAGGTCGACGCCCTCAAGGCCGTCGGCGGCACCCCGCCGCCCGGCAAGTACTTCGAGAACCTCACCGACGTCACCATCAACGACAACGCCACGGTGGAGAGCGCGATCACCGTCAGCGGGGTCACCGGCAACGCCCCGGCCACCCTCAAGGTCGGCGTCGACATCAAGCACACCTACCGCGGCGACCTGGTGATCTCCCTGGTCGCGCCGGACGGCACCGTCCGCGTGCTGGAGGACTTCACCGACAGCGACGGCACCGACAACGTCGCCAAGACCTACACGGTCAACGCCTCGTCCAGCGTCGCCAACGGCACCTGGAAGCTGCGGGTGCGCGACATCGCCTCGGCGGACACCGGCAGGATCGACGCCTGGAACCTGACCTTCTGATCCCGGCCTTCTGATCCCGGCGGGTCCCCTCACGGGCCGGGGTCCCGCGGCGCTGTACGCCGCGGGGCCCCGGCCCGTTCACCGTCGCTCAGCCGCCGGCCGGGCCGGGCCGCGGCGGGCCGGTCACCGCGGGGGACCGGCCGTCGTCGTCGGTCCACCAGCCGGTCACCGAGGAGGTGGCCGAGGCCAGCAACCCGATCAGGATGAACGCCACCAGCAGCCCGCGCCCGGCCCCGCTCAGCACCAGCGGCCGGGTCGCGGACCCCGCCCCGCCCATCGCGGACCACCCGGGCACCGGCCCGCCCAGCAGCTCCCGCTCGTCCTCGCCGAACAGCCCCTTCGGGTAGGCGGAGGAGAGCATCAGCCAGTACGCCTGGTACCGCAGCCGGTAGCGCACGATCGCCGCCGTCGCCTCGAACAGCGGCCGCGGCATCCGGCCCAGGATCAGCACCACCAGCCAGCTGATGAACGACACCGCCCACCAGCCGGTCAGCAGCACGCTCTGGATGATCGCGGCCGGGATGACCAGGATGAAGCGGAAGAACACCGCCAGACGGTTGAGGGTGCCCGGCTTCAGCGCGATCTGCAGCGGGTACTCCGGCGCGTGGAAGGCGAACGGCGGGTAGCGGTCCACCGTCAGCATCGCGTAACCGGTGAGCCGGGTCTCGTACCCGAGGTAGGTGGACAGGTAGGTGGCGGCGAACTCCGGCAGCCGGCCCAGCACCAGGGCGCCGAACCAGCCGATCACGGCGACGACGAACGCCACCACGGACAGCACCCACACCACGATGAACTGCGGGATCGCCAGCAGCAGCCGCAGCAGTACGGTCAGCCGGTTCTGCTGCTCCGGCTCGGGCAGGTCCAGCACCGGCAGGAACTCGCCGACACCGGGCGGGGGAGCGGCGGCAGGGGGAGCGTCCCACATTCCGGGGCCTCCAGGGTCTTCGGGCGTCAGGGTCTTCGGACGGGTCGGGCTCTTCGGGCGGGTCGGGGGGTCTTCGACGGGTCGGGCGTCTTGTGGGTCATCGGGGTCAGCGGGTCCCGAGGGGTCGCCGCCGGGCGGCGACGACACCGGGCCCCAGCGGCACGGCCGCTGCTCCGAAGATCCCAGGCCCCCGCCGCCCCCGCCGCCCGGGCTGACCCGAGCGGGCGACGCCCCGCCGCGCCCGCCGCCGCCCCACGGACCCCGGCGGTCAGCGGGCCGGGGGCCGGCCCGCCGTCAGGCCCGCGCCGTCCTGGAACTCGATCAGGACCCCGCTGTCCACCAGGAACACCCAGAACTCCCGGCCGCAGGCGTCCAGCAGCGCCTCCGCGTGCTCCGCCAGCCGGGCCGCGTCCAGGGCCACCGAGGGCACGGCCAGATTGCCCCAGAACAGCACCGCCAGTTCCTGCGGGGCGGCGAGCTCCGCCAGCAGTCCGCGCAGCGCCGTCGCGTCGAAGTCCTCGACGCGGCGGAGCACCCGGGCGCCCCGCCAGTCCAGCCGGGTCGAGCCGACGGCGGCGAAGCGGTCCAGGCTCAGCGCGGTGAACGCGGCGTCCTCCGCGGCCGAGAGCACCATCGCCGGCGCGCCGACCGCCGCCGCGAACTCCTCGGCCGGCCCCGGCTCCGTCCCGTACACCGCGTCACTCCCTCACCCGTACCGGCCGCCGGCGCGTCCGGGCGGCAGGTGAGCATACGACGGCGCCCGCGCGTGTGATCGATAACCCGTTGGTGGGCGTCCGCGGGCGGACCGTAGACTCCGGTGCTCGTGACCGATCTTCGAACCGCCGCCGCCGACCCGCAGGACGGGCCCGGCGCCCTCGCCGCCGACGCCGAACTGATCGGCGCCGCCGTGGCCGCCGCCGGCCACGGGCTGATCGACCGCGAGACCGTGGCCGAGACGGTCGCCCTCTGCGCGGTGGCGGGGGAGCACCTGCTGGTCGTCGGCGCGCCCGGCACCGCCAAGTCCGAGGCGGTCCGGCGGGTCGCCGGTCAGCTCGGCGGCCGCTACTTCGAGTACCTGCTCGGGCGGTTCACCGAGCCCAACGAGCTGTTCGGACCGGTCGACCTGCGGCGCCTGCGCGAGGGCCGGGTCGAGTTCGAGACCGCCGGCATGCTGCCCGAGGCGGACATCGCCTTCCTGGACGAGGTGTTCCTCGGCTCCACCGCCGTCCTCAACACCCTGCTCGGCCTGCTCAACGAGCGGGTCTTCCGGCGCGGCGGCACCGTCCTCGCCAGCCCCCTGCGGGTCTGCGTCGGCGCGGCCAACCACCTCCCCGAGGACCCGGCGCTGGCCGCCGTCGCCGACCGCTTCCTCGCCCGGATCTTCGTCGAACCGGTCGCCGACGCCCGGCTGGAGGAGCTGCTGGAGGCCGGCCGCAGGCCCGCCACCGCCCTCCCCGCCGCCGACGGCGACCTGCTCGGCGGCCTCGACCGCCTGGCCGTCGCCGCCCGCGCCTGCGACCTCGACCAGGTCACCCCGCTGCTCGGCACCGCCCTGCGCCGGCTGCGCTCGGCCGGGGTCCCGGTCAGCGACCGGCGGGCCGTCCGCTCGCAGCGGCTGGTCGCGGCCGCCGCCGTGCTCGACGGACGCGACACCGCCTCGGCCCGCGACCTGTGGGTGCTGCCGCTGATCGCCCCGACCGCCGACACCCAGGCGCTCGCCCGCGAGACCCTCGCCGACCTGATCGAGAAGTCCGCCAACCGCAGCCTGGTCAACGCCGCCGAGGAGCTGTCGCGCAGCACGCTCGCCCGCGCCGAACGGCTCGCCCGTTCCGGCGCCGCCCTGCTCGCCGAGCACGGGGCCCTGCCCGACGGCCGCGACTCGCGGCTGCGGCTGGAGGCCGCGCTGCGCGAGATCGACGCCGGGTTCGCCGCGGACGAGCTGCCGGCCGTGCTGGCGGGCATACGCACCGCGCTGGTCGCGGCGGTCTCGCCGACGTGAGCCCGCCGCACCCGGAGCTGCCGCCGTCCGCCTCGCAGCCGGGATCCCCGTCGTCCGGCCCGTCGTTCGCGCTGAACTGGGAGCGGCGCGAGCCGCCGCTGCCGGTCGCCGCCGTGCTCGCCCTCGACACGGACGTCCCCGCCCTGGCCGCCGCCACCCGCGAGCGGATCGGCGCCGGCGCGCGGCTCGGCGTGCTCGCCGACGACCGCGCCCTGCTGGTCCTCGGCGAACCGGCCGACCTGCCGTGGTCCGCCGGCGCCCGCTACCTCGGGCGCGAGGACGGCCTGCTGGTCCCCACCACCGCCCGCCCCCGGCCCGCCGCGCCGCTCTGGCGGACGGCGCTGGGCGCGCGGGACGGCCAGCTGTGCGTCCTGCTCCCCGGCCACGCCCTGGTCGCCGACCCGCCGCCGCCCGCCACCGACCCGTCCGCGCTGACCCGCTTCACGGACGGCGCCGGCCCGGACGGTGCCGGCCCGGGCGGGGACGGCGGCCCGGACACCGAAGGCCGACCCGCATGACCGCCGTCCTGCCCACCGCCCTCGCCCCCTGGGCGGCCACCCTCGCCGCGCTCACCCCCGAACTGGCCACCGCCCTGGGCCCGCTGCTGCGCCGCCTGGACACGCTGGTCACCGAGGACGAGCCCGCCACCGACCCCGGGGGCGCTCCGGACGGCCACGGCGGACTCACCCGCAGCGGCCGTCCGGACCAGCTGCTGCCCTCCGAGTGGCTGCTCGCCGAGGAGTTCCCGGACGAGTTCCTGCGCCGCTTCGTCGACCGTGAACTCCTCCACCTGGCACCCGAGTTCCGTGCCCCCGCGCCCCGCGGCCGGATCGTCGTCCTGGCCGACAACGGCCCCACCACGGCCGGCGCCGGACGCCTCGTCCAGCTCGCCGCCCTGCTCGTCCTGCACCGCCGGGCCGCCGCGCGCGGCACCGAGCTGCGCGTCGGCATCCTCGGCGACCCGCCCGGGACCTGGCTCGGCACCGACCTCGCCGACCTGCTGCCCGCCTGGCTCGAAGCCCGCCGGGGGGACGATCCCACGCCGGCCGACGTGGCGGGCGCCCAGCGGGAGGCCGACGCCGCCGACCAGGTCTGGGTGCTCACCTCGGAGCAGCTGGCCGCCCGCCTCGCCGCCGATCCGTCCACCTCCACCGCCGGCCCGTCCACCGCCGGCCCGTCCACCGCCGGGGCGGCCCGCCGGCCACGGCTGCTGACCGCCCGGCCCAGCCGGTGGAGCGAGGACGGCGCCACCCACGTCACCGTCCGGGTGGGCCCGACCCCCGGCGCCGCCTCGGCCGCCGCAGCGGTCGAACTGCCGCTGCCCGCCACCGACATCGCCGTACGGGCGCTGCGCGGCGCCGGGTTCAGGCGGGTGCCCCCGGGCGTCGTCGAACTGCCGGGGGAGGTCCTGGGCGAGGCGCGGCCCGCCTTCACCACCAGGGCCCGCACCCTGCTCTCCCGCGGCCGCAGGCCCGCCACCCTGATCGCCGTCAACCTGACCTCCGGTGAGGCACGGGACACCAGCGTCGTCCGGCCGCGCCGCCACGATCTGCCCGGCCCCCTCGTCGCGGCCGGACGCAACGGCCGGCGCCTGATCGCCCTGTACGTCCGCGGCGACGAGCTGCTCCCGTACGTCAGCGGCCGACCGCTCGGCGAACCCGGTGCGTACCGGGTGGACCGTGCCACGCTCGGCCTCGACGACGCGCTGCTCGACGAACTGCTCACCCTGCCGCCGCTGCCCGTCCTGCTGGAGGGGACGGACCTGGTCTGCCCGCTCGGCGGGCGCTGGTGGCGGATCGGCCCCGACGGCGACGTCCGCGACGAGGGCCGGACCGTCACCGGGCGCGACGGCCGCCCCTTCGACCGCGCCCGCGAACCCCGGCTGTACAAGGGCCCGCTGCCACCGGAGACGGCGAGCGCCGTCGACCTGGTGCACGGCGGGGACGCCCTCGCCTGGACCTACGACCGCAGGGCCTGGTACCTCCGCACCCGCAACGGCGACCACCCGCGGATCACCATCCGCGAGGACGCCGAGGTGGTCGGCGTGGTCCACGACCTGGGCGAGGCGACCCTGATCACCTGCAGCCGCAGCGGCCGGATGGTGCGCGCCGTCCGGGCCACCGGTGTGCGCACCCTCAGCCGGTTCTCGGGCGGCACCGGCCGGCCCGCCGTCCACCCGCTCCACCCCCTCATCGCCACCACCCCGTCCGCCGACCGCGTCGTGATCGGCAACGCCGAGACCGGCCGGGTCCACCACCACATCGGGAGCGAGCGGTGAGCACCGCCGAGTCCGCCCGCACGGCCGGGCGCGGCGCGTTCCGGGCCACCGTCGACGCCGCCGGCTTCGTCCTGGACGTCCCCGTCACCGGTGTGCCCGAGGCCGCCGGGCGGGTCCTGACCTGGTGGCAGGACGGTGCCGAGCTGCGCGCGCTGCCGGACGGCGCCTGGCTGCTGGTCCTGCCCGAACCGGTCACCGTCCGGGCCGACCGGGCCCCCGGCCTGCCGGTGCTCCGGGCGGACGGCGCGCTGCTCGCCCTCGGCACCCCCGCCGGCCCCGCACCGGACTCGCAGGTACCCGCCGGGCACCTCGTCCGGACCGTCGGCGGCCGCGCCGTCCGGCACCGGACCGCCGAACTGCCGCGGCTGGACCCGGCGGGCTGGCTCGACCCGCGCGGCCTCACCGTGCACCACCTCGGCCCGGTCGGCACCCCGGCCGAACCCGAGGTCCTCCAGGACGGCGTGCCGCGGCCCGCGCGGCCCGACCTGCGCGCGGCGGCCGGCGTCGGGCCGCGCTCCGAGGCGGCCCGCAGGCTGCTCGGCATGCCGGGGACGGACGAGGACGGGCCGGGCAGCGAGGGGAAGACGCCGGGCCGCCGGCCCTGGCGGGCCCGGCGGCGTCGGCGCCCGTCCGGCCGCGGGTCGTCCGTCCGGCCGGGCCTGCGCCGGCCGAGGGTGATCCCGGCCGTGATCTCCTCCGTCCTCGCGGTGGCGGCCGCCGTGGTGGTCCTCCTCGGAGCGCTGGTCCTGCTCGGCCGGGCGGTCCGCGACCACGCGCCCGAGGGCTCGACCGGGTGGCGTCCGCTGCTGGCGGTCGCCGTCGCGGCGGGCCTCGCCTGGGCGCTCGGCCCCCGACTGCTCGGCGCCCTGCCCGCAGCCGGTGCCGGTGCCGGTACCGGCTCGGGGAGCGGGGCGGGTGCCGGTGCGGAGAGCGCGGCCGGTGACGCGGGCGCGTCGAAGCCCTCGCGGCCCCGGCGGCGCCCGCTGCGCGGACTGCTCGCCCGGTTCGCCCTGCGCACCCCCGCCGCGCACCTGGTCCGCGGCCGCCACGCCCGCTACCTGCAGCGGCTCACCCGGGCCTTCGAACAGCGCCGCTGGGAGGACGCCCTGCGCGACGCGATCCACCTCGCCGACGGCTCCGGAGGGGACCGACCCGGGTGGCTCGACCTCGGCCTGCCCCCACGGCACACCGGAGCGCTGCGCCCCACCCCGCGTCCCTCGGTGCCGGGCGGCGCCTCGGTGCTCTCCGGCCCCACCGTCCACCAGCATCTGACCGAGCTCTACCGGCGGGCCGCCGAGGCCCTGGAACGCGAGGGCCGGATCGAGGAGGCCGCCTTCGTCCTCGCCGACCTGCTCACCGCACCCGACGAGGCGGTCGCCCTGCTCGACCGGCACGGCCGCACCACCCAGGCCGCCGAACTGGCCGAGGGCCGTGACCTCCCCGCCGATCTGGTCGTCCGTCTCTGGTGGCGGGCCGGCGACCGGACCCGCGCCGTCGAGACCGCCCACCGCCGCGCCGCCTTCGCCCCCGCCGTCGAACGGCTCACGGCCACCGACCCGGCGGCCGCCCGCGACCTGCGACTCGCCTGGGCCGACCACCGCCGGCAGGCCGGCGACCGGCTCGGCGCCGTCGAGGCCGTCTGGCCGGACGAGACCCTGCGCCCCACGGTGGCCGCCGACCTGCGCGACGCGGTGGCCCTCGGCGGCCCGGACCGCGGCCGCGCCCTGGCCCACCTGCTCGCCCTCGGCGCCGGGGACGCCACCCGGAACCTCGCCCTGGCGATCCTCGACGGCGCGGCCGACGCCGGCGCGGTGGCCGGCAGCGGCGTGGCCGGCGGCCGCTCCGCGCTGGTCGCGGCGCTCGCCGAGCTGCCCGGCGCCGACCGGGCCACCGACCGTGAACTCGCCACCGCCGCCGCCCGCGCCGCCGTCCGGGACCGCGGCTTCGGCGACTCCGTCGGCAGCGCCGTCGGGCGGCGGCTCTTCGACCAGCTGGTGGGCCGCGCCGACCCGCTGGTCGCCGCCGACCTGGCCCGACCCCGGCGTGCCACGGCCGCCACCGGGGCCCGGGCGGCCGATGCGGCCGCCCCCGCCCGGTCCGAGATCGTCGCCGCCGACCGGCCCGGCACACTCCCCGTCCTGGACGCCGCCCTGCTGGCGTCCGGCTCGCTGCTGATCGCCTGCGGACAGGCGGGCGTCCGGCTGCTCACCCCCGACGGCCGCACCCGCGCCCGCTGGGACGTCCCCGCCGACCGGCTGGTCCTCGCCGACCACGGCGGCTGCGCCCTGCTGGTCGCCGACTACGGGAGCGTCCAGGAGGTCTCGCGACTCGACCTCGCCACCCGCGCCGTACGCCGCTGGGCCACCCTGCGCACCCGGCAGATCGTCCCGTCCTTCGACGGCCGCCTGCTGATCACCCAGGACGAGGACGGGATCGCCGTCCTCGACACCCTGGCCGACCGCCCCACCGTGACCTGGCGGGAGCCGGGCGGCGCCCACACGCCCGGAGGGCAGCGCGTCCTCGGCGGGGTGAGCCGCACGCCGAGCCGGTGCTCGGCCGTCGTGGTCACCGGAACCCATGTCGGCACCCCGCTGGTGGAACGCTGGCGCTGGGATCTGCCCGGCTGGGAGTTGCGCTCCCGCCTCCCGCTGGGCCGGGAGGAGATCGAGGGCGCCGACGGCACGGTCGACCCGTTCAGCACGCTGGCGGGTGGGCAGCTGCTCGCCACCACCCGGAAACCGGCTCCGGAGGGCGGTCAGGGCCGGACGGCGCTCCGCTTCATCGGCGAGTACACGCCCGACGAGCTGTTCGCGGGCGCGGCCCTGACCTCGCCGCTCGTGGACGGCGACCACTGGGCGCTGACCACGCCGCTCGCCGCCCCCGCCGACACCGACCTGCGCCTGCACGCCGGCCGGGGCGCCAAGGCGCCGTCCTTCACGGCGGTCTTCCCCGCCGCCGGCGCCCCGGGCGCGCCGGCCGCCGGCCTCACCCCCGTCCACCTCCGCCGCCACGCGGACGCGGTCACCTACTGGCACCGCAGCGGCCGCGTCCTCGCCACCAGCCCGGACGGCGCCACCCTGCTCGCCAACCTCCGTATCACCGCCGACCGCTGACCGGGCCGCAGCGGGGGAGTACGGCTCAGAGGAGCTCCAGCAACACGGTGAGGGAGGCGATGGCCGACACCTCCTTCGCCTCCGCCGTCACCGCGCCTCGGCAGACCGCGCGCCCCGCGTAGCCGAGCCCGATGGCGGCGGTGTCTGGTTGCCGGTCGGCCTCGCCCGGCGGGCCCCGGGTCGCTGTCCGGTCGATCGCTCTCCGGTCGATCGCTCTCCGGTCAGCCGCTCTTCGGGCGGACGGCGCCCGAGGTGATCGGTCCGAGGCGGGCAGGCAGGTGATGCAGCGCCGCGGCCACGGCCTTCTCGGGGGTGGTGGCCACGTCGAGGACGTGCTCGCCCAGGATGTCGTCGCACACCCGGTAGCGGTCGACCCCCGAGGCGAACAGGCACGGCCCGACGGCCGTCATGAACGGGCGGGTGGACGTCGAGAACCTCAGCACCCAGTGGCTGGTGAACGGGAAGAGCCCGCGCAGCACCGGCTCGGCGTACGCGGCCTCGATCAGCGCCCGGTAGGCGGCGCCCTGCTCCTCCGCCTCGATGCGCAGGTGGTGCCACTCGGACTCGGTCAGCCGCGCGAGGTCCTGGTCGGGCACCTCGAACCGGCCCGTCAGCCGTACGAACGGCGCGGCCCGCGGGATGTCCTCCAACGCCGCGCCCTCGTGCCACGCGTGCGCGGCCCGGGCCAGCTGCGCGAGGTCGTCGGTGGAGCCCTCGACGAGGGCCATGCCCTGGAAGGACTCCTCGCCGCGGATCGACCACCGCCGCTCGGCCGCCCAGGAACTGATGGACAGGGGCCTGCGGTGCGCCAGCGGGCTCATCACCGTGGCACCGCCCAGAGGCTGGGACTCCGAGGACTCGACGGGGACGGTGAGACCGCCCGCCTCGGCCGCCGCGCGGAGTGCCGCACCGAGGCCGCCGTGGGCCGCGACATCGGGATAGAGGACGGCGGGATCGGTGTTCGCGCTCATGACGTCCGATTCTGCCGCAGCCGTCGGCGGCCCTGGGCAGGGGCCGCCACCCGCTACCCGCGGGGTGCTCGCTCCGGTGCTCGGCCGTGCCCGGGGCTCAGGCCGTCACCGTCTCTCGGGGGCGGGTGAGGTTGCGCTCCAGCAGCCGGGTTGACTCGGCGACCCCGATCTGCGGGAGCTCGGGGGTGCCGACGGGCAGCCGTCCGTCGGCGACCTTGAGCCCGGCCAGCGCCTCGTCCATGGCCTGGTGGGCCGCGAACAGGCACGGGGTGCTGTAGATGGCGACGTCGACCCCGAGCGCCGTCAGCTCCGACAGCGACAGCCGGGGGGACTTGCCCCCGGCGATCTGGTTGAACAGCAGCGGCTTGTCGCCGACCACCCGGCGGATCCGGCGGATCCACTCCTCGCTGCGCACCCCGTCGACGAGCACGACGTCCGCCTCGGTGGTGGCCAGGGCCTCGGCGCGCCGGAGGATCTCGCCCTCCTCGGTGGCGTCGGTCCGTGCGACCACGACGAGGTCCGTCCGCGCGGCGAGGACCTGGTCGAGCTTCTCCAGGTACTCGTCGAGCGGGAGCACCCGCTTGCCGTCGGCGTGGCCGCAGCGGCGCGGGCGCTTCTGGTCCTCCAGGATCACCCCGGAGGCGCCGGTCCGCTCCAGCCGGCGCACCACGTGGCAGGCGACCTCGGGGTCGACGTACCCGTCGTCGATGTCGACCAGCAGGTGGTGCTCGGGGAAGGCGCCGCGCAGCCGCTCCACGAACGCGACCATGTCCGGCCAGGCGATGAACCCGATGTCGGGCAGGCCGTAGTAGGAGGCCGCGAACCCGAAGCCGGAGACGAACATCCCGTCGTAGTGACCGGCCGCGATGGAGGCGGAGTACATGTCGTGGACGCCGATGAGCGGGGTGGTGCCCGGGGCGGCGATCGCCTCGCGCAGCCGGCGGCCGTGGTCGAGGGTCCTGGGTCCGTGGTTCAAGGTCGTGGTCTCCTGCTCGGCCGTGGAAGCGCCGACCGGCGCGACAGTGCGGGAGGCTGCCCGAACGTGGTGCGTCCCAGGCCCGGCTGATCCCGTATCACTATGCGCGCTTTAATCTTCCGTGGGCAAATCTTTACGGGAATTAAGCCCTTTCGAGGGATATCCGTATGACTATTGCCCGGGAATCAGGAGTTCGTGGACGGAGGGTTGAGCGAGAGGGAGCGCCTCAGTCCCCGTCGGGGAGAGCCAGCCAGTCCTCCCAGGAGATCTCGCGGCCGATGAGCGCCGGCCGCTCGAACGGCCAGTCCTCGGCGATCCAGCGGGGGACGAGTGCGTCGAGGTCCCGTTCGAGAGCGGTGCCGACCCGGTCGTCCACCACCCACCAGGAGATCTCGGCGTCGAATCCGGCCTTCCGCGCCGGATCGATGTACACGCAGCCGAGCAGCACCGTCTCGGCGTCGTCGAGCAGTGCGTAGTTGAAGGACTCGTGCGCCGCGATCTCGTTCTCGTGGCGGATCAGGTCCTCCAGGTCCTGCTCGTACGTCATGGAGGCCGGGGGCCAGCCCCAGGCCTTGCCGTAGATGGACCAGAGCCGCTCGCGCGAGCCCATCACCGCGGGGTAGTCGATATCGGTGTCGGTGCCCCGGATCGGGCGCAGGTGGTGTCCGCCGGGCAGCTCGACCCGGACGGGGTGGACGAAATCAAGGGGAAGCCAACTCATCCGCCGGAGGCTAGCCGACGGCACGTCACGGGGCACCCGGTTTTCCGTCCGTCGGAGAGCCCCGGGCCGGCCGCGCCCGAAACTCCGGGCCGGCCCCGCTCGTACCGCCTACCGCCCCGCCTACCGCCCCGCCCGCCGCCTCCGCAGCTCCGCCAGCAGCCGCCGGGTCGCCCGGGTCGCCGCCGGTGGCAGGAGGTCCAGCGCGATCCGGCGCGGCAGCGACCGGCTCGGCCGGGCCGGCGCGGACGGCGGCAGCTCGTTCAGCCGCAGCACCGTCGCCCCGGCGATGGTGTCCACGTCCAGCGCGTACCCGGCGGCCTGCCAGTCCCGCTCCAGCAGCAGGCTCCGCAGTGCCTCCGCGTCGCCCCAGGTGCCGTACAGCTTCATCGGGGTCAGCAGCACGGGCCGCAGCCCGCCCGTGAACACCGCCTCCCAGGCCGCCGCCGAGACGCCCGGCGTGTGCTCCGAGCGGTAGTCGTCGAGCACCACCAGGCCGTCCTCGACCAGGGCCGCCCGCGCCACCCGGATGTCACCGGCGACGTGCTCGTAGAGGTGGGAGGCGTCGACGTGGACGAGGCGGCAGCTGCCGGCGGGTATCCGCCCGTCGGCGAGGAGCGAGGTCGGCCCCTGCACGATCACCGGCAGCTCGGGGTGGAAGGCCAGGTAGTTGGCCTCGAAGGCGGCCCGGGTGAGCGTCCGGCGGTACGACATCACCATCTCCGCCGCGTTGTCGGCGTCGCCCGCCTCGGAGTCGAACAGGTCGCAGACCGTGAGGGTCTCGCCCGGCCGCAGGTGGTCACCGAGCAGGACGGCGCTGCGCCCGAGGTAGCTGCCCAGCTCCAGCAGGTCACCGGTGGTGCCGGCCGCGCTCTGGCCCGCCAGCAGGTGCGCGAAGGCCTCCTGGTCGAGCCGGAAGAACCAGCCGGGGATCTCGTCCCGCGTGGTCACCGGAGTGGGCTCCGGCGCGGGCTCCGGCGCGGGGACGGGCCCGGCCGGGGGCGTGGCGCCCGGCTCGGACGGCTGGCTGACTGCGGTGGCGGCACGGGACACGACGTCCTCCGGGGGCTGAGCTGTGCTGCGCCGGCCGGACTGGCCCGTGGCCGGTCCGGCCGAGGATAGCCGCGCGGAGCCCTCCGGGGGAGCGGTCGGGACCCACCGGTTTTCGGTGCGTCCCGTCCGCCCGCCCCCGGGAGGCCGCCAGCCCGGAGGCCGCCCGCCCCCGGGAGGCCGCCGACCGCTCAGCCGTCGACCGCGAGCGGGCACCACCCCGCGGCCACGTGCCAGTGCCCGCCGTCGCGCAGGTGCCCGGCGATCGCCCGGCGCAGGACGGTGTCGCGCGGCTGCTCCTCCAGCGGGAGGTCCGGGTCCCGGAAGACGAAGGCGAGCGGGTTGTCGTCCTCCGGCTCGCCGAGCGGGCGCAGCGGGGTGAAGCGGCGCTGGAACCGCAGGATGTTGGAGTCCGCGGGCAGGTAGCGGGCGAGCTGGGGGTCGAGCAGCCAGGAGTGGATGCAGAAGGTGCCGTACGGCTCCTCGGGGTAGTGGCGGGTGAAGAACCCCCTGGCCAGGGCGAACGCCCGGTCGCAGGCGGCGGGGTCGAGCGGGCCGTGGAAGCCGGGGATGTGCACGGCCAGGCTCCACCCGCCGAACCCACCGAACCCGGCGTCCGCCAGGGCCGCCGCCTCCGTGCCGGTCAGTCTGCGCCGCTCGAACTGGAGCCGGCCGAGCTGGTACAGCTCCCCCCGGAACACGTGGCGCATCCAGGAGGGGTTGCGCAGCCCGGCGTCGCCGTCCCGGCGGCGGCCGGCGGCCATCTGCCGGCCCAGGTCGGCGAGGGTGTGCCGGGTGACCTCGGGGGCGATGCCGCGGGTGCGGTGCAGGGCGCGGGTGCGCGGCGCCAGCGCGACGAAGAGCAGCGTCGCCAGTTGCCGGGCCTCCCGCTCGTCCAGCCCGTCCGGCGGCCAGCCGGCCGGGAGGGCGGAGGGCCGGCCGAGGGTGCCGACGGCCGCGGCCTCCGCGGTGACGGCCTCGTCGAAGGCCGCCCGCAGGGCGGTGTCCCGGGTCAGCCGGTTCCGCAGTGCCAGCAGGTCGTTCACCTCCTCGAACGGTACGCCCAACTCCGCCAGCTCCGCCGGCAGTTCGTCCGCCGCGGGCAGCGTCCACGCCTCCATCGGGCCTCCCTGGATCGATCCGGACCACGTTCCGGCTGATATTCGTACCCACCGGCTCACCCCACGTACTACGCTTCGCCGGCGATCTTGATGTTTCGAGGGGAGTGCGGACGAGTGACCGGGATAGATGCCGACGGGCCGGACGTCGTGGCCGACACCGACGGGCGTGAGGCCCCGGCGGCCCCGCGCCGCCGGTGGGGGCCGCTGCTGGGCGCAGTCGCCGTGGCGGTGGCCGTGGCGGTCGGGGTCGGGCTGTACCTGACGGCCCAGGACGAGGAGGGCGGGCCGGTGCAGACCCTGTGCGGCCTGCCCCGGAAGGCCGGTTCGCCGCTCGACGTCCTGCTGCCCAAGGGCCGGCCGGGCGTCGAGGAACGCGGGGAGAGCGACGAGCCGGGGAAGCAGGTGTCCTGCGACGTCACCGTGGACGGCAAGGAGGCCGTCCACGTCCTCGCCATCGCCATGCCCGCCGACACGGTCGGACCGCCGACGGACGACGAGGCGCAGCCCGCGTACCTCCTGGGCCGCGGCGCAGTCTCGGCCTCCACCACCGGCATGATGGTGGACTACTGCCCGAAGGACCGCACCCGCGTGGTCCACGTCAGCGTGTTCCTCGGCTCCGACCAGATGCCCGAGCCCGGCGCCGACGTCACCCCGTTCAAGTCCGCGCTCAAGTCGCTCGCCGAGACCGTCCTCGCCGAGCAGGGGCCGACGCTCTGCGGCTGACCCCGCGCGGAGCCTCCCGGCCGCGATCGTGGACGATCTCGCATGGGGGTGAGATCCACGACCATGGTCGCGGCCGGGCCGGTGGACTTGACTGGTGGTCATGACGGAGAACACGAAGAACGCAGAGAACACGCAGGCCGCCGGCACCGGGGCCGCCCCCACCGTCCTGGTCACCGGCGGCACCGGCAAGACCGGCCGCCGGGTGGCGCAGCGGCTGGCCGCGCGGGACGCCCGGGTGCGGATCGGCTCGCGGAGCGCCGAGATCCCGTTCGACTGGGACGACCGGGCGACCTGGGGGCCGGCGCTGGAGGGCGTGGACGCCGCGTACCTCGCCTACGCCCCGGACCTCGCCTTCCCCGGCGCGGTGGAGACGGTCGGCGACTTCGCCCGGCTGGCGGCCGAGCGCGGGGTGCGCCGGCTGGTGCTGCTGTCGGGCCGCGGCGAGGAGGCGGCGCTGGCCGCCGAGAAGGCCGTGAGCGAGGCCGGCACCGGCTGGACGGTCGTCCGCTGTGCCTGGTTCAACCAGAACTTCAGCGAGAGCTTCCTGCTGGAGCCGGTGCTGGCGGGCGAGTTGGCGCTGCCGGTCGCCGCGGCGGTCGAGCCGTTCGTGGACGCGGACGACATCGCGGACGTGGCGGTGGCGGCGCTGCTGGACGAGGGCCACGACGGTGAGGTGTACGAGCTGACCGGGCCGCGGCTGCTGGGCTTCGCCGAGGTGGCGGCGGAGCTGTCGGGGGCGATGGGACGGGAGGTGCGCTTCGTACCGCTGCGGCCGGAGGAGTTCCGTGCCATCCTTCAGGAGGCCGGACTGCCGGGGGAGTTCGCCGACCTGTTCACCTCGATCCTGGACGGGCGCAACGCCAGTGTGACGGACGGGGTGTTCCGGGCGCTGGGCCGGGCGCCCAAGGACTTCACCCGGTACGCCCGGGACGCGGCCGCCGCCGGCGTCTGGACCGTCTGAGCACCGACCCCGCGTCACCGATCACCGCACCACGCACGTGACTTGGCCCCACCGGCGGTCGCCGTGACCGCGCCCGAGGAAGGAACAGCATGAGCACCGACCGGACCACCACCTTCGCCGCCTCCGCACCCGGCGGGGAGGGCGGCGCCCCCGCCGCCTCGCGGACCGCGTCCACCCTCGGCGGGCGGGTGCTCCTGGGTGCCACCGTGGCCATGGGCCTGATGGCGGGTCTGCTGTTCGCCTTCAGCGTGTCGGTGATGCCGGGGCTGGCCAAGGGTGACGACCGCTCCTACGTGACGGTGATGCAGAACATCAACAAGGCGATCGAGAACGGGGTGTTCGGCCTGGTGTTCCTGGGCGCCTTCGTGGCGACGGCGGTCGCCGCCTGGCTGGAGCGGCGGGCCGGGCGGCACGCGGTGGTCCCGTGGATCCTGGCCGCGCTGGTGCTGTACACGGTGGCGCTGGGACTGACCATGGGCGTCAACGTGCCCCTCAACAACGAGCTGGCGCAGGCCGGGGACCCGGCGTCGATCGCCGACCTGGCGGCGGTGCGGGCCCGCTTCGAGGACACCTGGGTGCTGTCCAACACGGCCCGTACGGTGGCGTGCGTCGCCGCCCTGGTCGCGCTCGGCCGGGCCCTGGTCCTGCACGGGCGACTCAGCCGCTGAGCCCGCCGCGCCCGCTCTTCCCGCCACACCCGCCCCGCCCCCGCCGACAGGCCGGGGGCGGGGCTTCCGCGTCGGCGCGTCCGGACGTGGGGCCGCCGCGCCCGGTGCTCCTCGTCCACCGGGGCGGGCGGCGCCCCTGCGGGCCTCGGGTCGCGATGTCGGACGCCTCTGCGAGCATGCCCCCATGACCGGCATGTTCGACCGGCGCCCCGCTGAGGCCGGGCACTCCGCTGAGGCCGGGCGCCCCGATGAGGCCGTACTCGCCGCACTCCGCTCCGCGTTCGCGCCGGAGTGGCGGGAGCCGGCGCTCGGGGACGAGGGCGTGGCCGCGTGGGAGGCCGGGAACGGCGTGACGCTTCCGGAGCCCTACCGGACCTTCATCGCCGGGATCGGCAACGGCAGCGGCCTCGGACCGCCCGAGGACGGGGGTCTCCAGCCGCTGGGATGGCTGCCCGACACCTGGCCGGACCTGGGACCGCGCCTGCCGGGCGAACCGTTCCCCCTGGAGGCCGCCTGGCCGTGGGAGGACGACGGGGCCACCGCCGCCGACGATCCGCGCGTCGCCGCCGTGTTCACCCACGGATCGGTGGTCCTCGGCTGCGACGAGGGCCCGGTCTTCTGGCTGCTGGTGACGACCGGGCCCCGTCGCGGGGAGGTGTGGGCGGTGTCCGAGGTCGGCGCGGCCCCGCTTCCGGGCGCCGGGGTACAGGGCTTCGCGGAGTGGGTCGAGCAGTGGCGGGCGGGCGCAGACCCGTGGGCGTGAGCCGGCAACCGGTCGGTGTGACGGCCCGGGTACACGTCGGCGGCCCCGCCGGACCGTCGGGTCCGGCGGGGCCGC
>NZ_JBSGFD010000046.1:0-50553 GCF_053603215.1 Kitasatospora sp. NPDC004240
ACGCGGTGCGCCGCTCCCGGCGCCCCGAACGGCCGGGCGCCCGTGGGCTGCTGCGCCGCACCGCCGGGGAGCTGGTGCTGCTGGACGCGCCCGGCGGCCGCTCCGGGGCGCTGGTCCGGGCGCTCGCGGTGCTGAACGGGCGGTCCGTGCTGGTGGTCGGCCAGCAGCGCCGGGGCGAGGACGGGGAGCGGCCGTTCACCGCGGCCGACCTGCGCGCGGTGCGCCGTACCGCCCGGCTGGCCGAGCAGCTGGGCCTGCCGCTGGTCACCGTGGTCGACACGGCCGGCGCCGAACTCTCCGCGCAGGCCGAACTCGACGGTGTCGCCGTGGAGATCGCGCACTGCCTGGCCACGCTGCTCGCCCTGCGCACGCCCGTGCTGGCGGTGCTGCTGGGCCAGGGTTCCGGCGGCGGCGCGCTCGCCCTGCTGCCCGCCGACCGGGTGGTGGCCGCCGAGAACGCCTGGCTGGCACCGCTGCCGCCCGAGGGCGCCTCGGCCATCGTCCACCGCGACGGCGGGCACGCGGCCGAACTGGCCCGGGCCCAGGGCATCGGCGCGTACGACCTGGCGGCGGTCGGCCTGGTGGACACCGTGGTGCCCGAACTGCCGGACGCCGCCGAGGAACCGGAGGCGTTCTGCGAACGGCTCGGCCGCGCGGTCGGCGCCGCCCTCGGCGAGCTGGCCACGCAGCCGGAGGTCGACCGCCTCGCCGCCCGGGCCCGCCGGCACCGGCGGCTGGGGGACCTCGTCGAGGGGTGACGGCCGGGCAGTGCCCCGGCCGCCCGGGGTTATCCGGTACTGACACACCCTCACCTATCCTGCCGGGATGACCGAACCGATCGAACTCGTCATCTTCGACTGCGACGGCGTGCTCGTCGACAGCGAACGCATCGCCGTGCGCGTCAACGTCGCCCTCGGCGCCGAACTCGGCTGGCCGATCACGGCCGAGGAGGTCATCGACCGCTTCATCGGCCGCTCGATCACCGTCCTCTGCGCCGAGGTCGCCGAGCGGCTGGGCCCCGAGGCCGGCGAGCTCTGGGCGAAGCGGTTCGCCGAGCTGCACGCGGAGGCCGTCGACCGCGACCTGCTCCCGGTCGACGGCATCCCCGACGCCCTGGCCGCGCTCACCCTGCCCAGCTGCGTCGCCTCCAGCGGCGACCACGCCAAGATGCGCCACACCCTGGGCCGCACCGGCCTGTACGGACATTTCGAGGGCCGGATCTTCAGCGCCACCGAGGTCGCCCGCGGCAAGCCCGCCCCCGACCTCTTCCTGCACGCCGCCCGGCGGATGGGCGTCGACCCGGCCGCCTGCGTGGTGGTCGAGGACAGCCGCTACGGCGTCCAGGCGGCCCGGGCCGCCGGCATGCGCGCCCTCGGCTACGCCGGCGGGATCACCCCGGCCGAGTGGCTGACCGGCCCGGACACCGTGGTCTTCGAGGACATGCGCCGACTGCCGGAGCTCATCGCCGCGTTGTGAGCACGGGGCGCAGGCTCCGGACGGGGCGGGCTTCCACCGCCCCCGTCCGGAGCCCCGCCCTGACGTCAGGACACCGCGTCCTGGGCCGCCGTGAAGCGCTCGGCAGACCATCGGCAGATCACGTCGTAGCCCTCGAAGCACTCGAACGGCAGGTGCGTCGACTCCGAATCCGAGAGCAACCACCGCATCAACGGTGCGTCCGCGCGCGGGTCGTCGTACCGGCCGAGCCCGTGCGCGGCCGCCCGCGCGACGTCGGGATCGGGGTCGGCGAGGGCGGCGGCCAGGAGCTCCCGGATCTCCGGCGTCCCCGGGGTGACAGCGCCCAGCGCCCGCAGCGCGGACCGCCGGACCCGGGCGGTCCCGTCCGCGCACAGCTCGATGAGGGCCGCCACCGCCTGCTCGTCCCCGGCCCCGACCAGCTGGTTCAGCGCCCCGGCGACCTCGGCCCGGACCGCCGCCTCCGGATGCCGGTGGTGCCGCACGATCTCGGGCAGCGCCCGCCGGTCGAAGTGCTGTCCCAGCCCGTTGAGCAGCAACCCCAGGACCTCCGGCACCGGTTCGTCCCGTGACCGGGCCCGGATCAGGTCGACCGTCCGGCCGTGGAACTCATTGGCCCACTCCTCCGTACCGAGCCCGTAGCGCAGCAGCACCTCGGCCGCGAAGCGCCGGCGCCGCGGGTCGGGGGACACCGACTCCTCGGCGGCCCGGGCGAAGGTCTCCTCGTCCGCACGATCGGCGAGGACCATGACCGCGTACCCGTAGCCGACGTGCCCGGGGTCGCCGAAGTACTCGGGGTCACCGGCGTGCCCGGGGTCGCCGGCGTGCCCGGGGTCGCCGACGTGCCCGGGGTCGCCGGTGCGCCCGGGGTCCGGGCAGGCCAGTGCCCGGTGCAGCAGTTCCTCGTACGGCACCCGTACCGCGAAGACCTGCTCCAGCAGGGTGACGATCGGGCCGTGCCCGGTCTGGAACGCCAGACAGCCCGTGGGTCCGCACACCCTGATCGCCTCGACGCCCTCCAGCCCCTCCTCCCGGGCGGGGACCCGCTCGACGGTGACCGGATCGGCGCCCGCCGTGGCCGTGGCCTCACGGCCCAGCCGCCGCATGGCCTCGACCACCGGATCGTCGGCCTCGAACCACACGCGGGCCAGGTCCAGCGGGCCGCACCCGACGTCGTCGCGCAGCCACAACTGCGGCTGGGCGGCCAGCAGTCTGTTCACCGTGCCCAGCGCCCCGGCGTCGGCGGCCTGCATCAGAGCCGTCCGCCCGCCGGTGGAGGGCTTGTCGACACGAGCCCCGTTCGCCAGCAGGCACTCGACCATCGGGGTGTCCGCCCGGCCGGCGGCCAGGGCCAGCACCGTCATCCCGGCGGCGTCCGCCGTGTCCGGCGGGGCACCGGCCGTCAGCGCGGCCTCGGCCGCGGCCACATCGCCCTGGAGCACGGCGGCGAGCAGGGCCCGACGCCGGGCGGCGTCAGCCGTGCTCACCCGTCTCCTCCGGCAGGCCGAGGAGGGCGCGCATGTGGGCGTACTTGGCGCGGAGGCGGTCGGCGGTGGCCCGGTCCAGCACGGCCAGCCGGGCCGGGTCGGCGTTGTGGGCGAGGTCCGCCTGCTTGACCAGCAGGGCGCCGGGTGTGGCGAGGACGCGGGCCGCGTACCCCTCCGGCCCCTCCCTCGGACGTTTGGTCAGCGCGTCGACGATCGCCTTGGTGCTCTCGGGCAGTGCGGCTGCGGCCAGCCAGTCCCGGGTGAGCGCGTCGTCCTCGATCGCGTCGTGCAGCCACCCGGCCGCGATCTGGTCCTCGCCGCCGCCACGGGCCGCCACCCCGTGGGCCACGGCGGCCAGGTGCTCGGCGTAGGGGTGGCCGTTCTTGTCGGTCTGCCCCTCGTGGGCGCGGCGGGCGATCGACTCCACCTCGGCGAGGCTCAGGTATTCCACACGGCCATGGTAGGGCCCGGCGCCGACGAACCCGGGGCCCGGCCGGAGTGCGTGTTCGAACACCTGGTTGACTGCGCGGGTACGAATCGTCGTGGCCTCAGAGGAACCCATGCTGCTGTCCGGATTCGCCCCCATCTGGGCCCTGACCGGGGTCGGGTACCTGGTCGGGCGCAGCGGGCTGCTGGGACCGCACGGGGAGCGCGTGCTCGGGCGCTTCGTGTTCCACGTGGCGATGCCCGCCGCCCTGTTCACCATGGTCGCGCGCACCCCGCTGGATCGTTTCGCCAACGCCTCCGTGCTCGCCTTCGTCGCGGGTACGGCGGTCGCGATGAGCCTCGGGCTGTTCCTCCTCCGGCTGCTCTCCCGGCGACCGGGCGGCGCCACTACGGGCGGCGAGGGTGACGGCAAGGGCGCCGGCGGGGGTGGGAACGACAGCGAGGGTGAGGACGGCGGCGAGGACGGGGGCGCCCGTCGTCGTACCGGGGAGCGCGCGGTGGGCACGATGGCCGCCGGGTACGTCAACTCGGCCAACCTCGGGATCCCGGTGGCCGTGCAGGTGCTCGGCGACGTCTCGTTCGTCGCACCGGTGGTGCTGTTCCAGATCCTGCTGGTCACCCCGGCGGTGCTGACCGTGCTGGACTCCGGGCGCGGCCGGCCGGCACTGACGGCGGTCCTCACCCTGCCGCTGCGCAACCCGATCCTGCTGGCGACCGGGCTGGGCGCGGTGCTCTCCGCGACCGGGTGGCGCCTGCCCGCCGAACTCGCCCGCTCCTGCGAACTCCTCGGCGGCGCGGGCGTGCCGACCGCACTGGTCGCCCTCGGCATGTCCCTGTACGCCCGGCCGTCCGCGGAGGACGGCGGCGGGCCGGGGCGGCCGTCGGAGCGGCCCGCCGGCGCGGCCGGGCGGTTCGCCGAGGTCGGTGCGGTGGTGGCGGTGAAGACGGTGGTCCAGCCGCTCGCCGCCTGGGCGTTCGGCGCGTACGCGCTCGGGCTGGCACCGGCGCAACTCCTCACCGTGGTGCTGTTCTCCGCCCTGCCGACCGCCCAGAACGTGTACACCTACGCCCGCGAGTACGGCGTCGGCGCCGCGCTCGCCCGGAACGCGGTGCTCTGCTCCACCCTGGTGTCGATGGCCACGCTCTCCCTGGTCGGCCGACTGCCGGGCACGTCCTGACCTGCACCGACCGGCCCCCGACCGACCGGCGGGTCCTACGTCTCGCGCGCGGCGGACACCACCCCCGTCATCGCCTCCAGGAACCGCCGGGCCGTGGCCAGCTCCGCCGCGTCGAAGGCGCCCATCGCCGCCACGAGGTCCCCGATCAGCCCGCCGAAGAAGGACTGCCCGAGCTCCATCGCCCGTTCCTCCACCAGGAGCCGCACCTTCCGGCGGTCCCGGGAGTCGCGCTCGCGGCGGATCAGCCCGAGCCGCTCCATCCGGTCGATCAGGCCGGTGGTGCCGGCCGAGTTGAGCCGCAGCGCCTCGCCCAGGCGTCCGGGCGTCACCACCGTTCCGGCGCGCGCGGCGTCGAGGAGGTGGATCAGGGCGCGCAGGTCGGTCGGGTGCAGGCCTTGGCGCTCGGCGAACTCGGCGCCGAACAGATCCAGTTCGACCGTCAGCCCGCGCAGCAGGTGCACCAGGCCCAGCGGCTCCGTCCGGTCGTCGGCAGCGCCGGTCGCCCGGTCGGCCACGTGACCATCCACCCGGTCGTCCGCCCGGCCGGCCTTCGCTTCGTCGTCCACCCGGCTGTCCCCTTTCCTCTTCCTCGACGGCGGCGCCGCCCGGTAATGTCTCGCTCAGCGAGAGTATCGTTCAGCGAGAGGGAAAGCTCCCCGGCTCGCCGTCCGTCACGCGCCGCACCGCCCGCACGCCCACAACCGGAGCCGCCGCCATGCCCGTACGACCCGAGTCCACGACCGCCGCCCCGGCCTTCCTCGCCGCCTACGATGCCACGCTCGCCCGCTGGCCCGTCCCGTTCGAGACCGTCGACGTGCCCACCGAGCACGGCACCACCCGGGTCACCGTCTGCGGCCCCCTCGACGGGCGCCCGCTCGTCCTGCTGCACGGCGGCGGCGCCACCTCCACCGTCTGGCTCGCCACCGTCGGGGCGCTCGCCGCCACCCACCGCGTGCACGCCGTGGACCTGATCGGCGACCCCGGCCGCAGCGTCCACTCCGGCCGCCCGCTCGACGGCGTCGAGGGACTGACGGGCTGGCTGGACGCGGTCCTCGACCACCTCGGACTCGACGGGACCGACCTGTGCGGCCACTCGTACGGCGGGTGGATCGCCCTCGAGTACGCGCTGCGCCACCGCCGGCGCGTCCGCCGGCTCGCGCTGCTGGACCCCACCCAGTGCTTCGCCGGCTTCCGGCCCGGCTACCTGCTGCGCGCGCTGCCGCTCCTCCTGCCGCGCCGCACGGCCGACCGCGCCCGCTCCTACCTGCGCTGGGAGGCCGGCGGGACCGCCCTGGACGCGGGCTGGGCCGAGGTCTTCGCCCTCGGTCACGCCGGGTTCCCCGCCTCCCGCGTCGTCACGGGCCCGCGCCCGTCCGCCGAGCGCCTACGCGAACTGGCCGCCCCGACGCTGGTCGTGCTCGCCGAGCGGACCCGCACCCATGACCCCCGGCGGGTCGCCGAGGCCGCCGCCCGCGCACTCCCCCACGGCGAGGTGACCACCCTTCCGGGCACCTCGCACCACACGCTCCCGTTCGCCGCCCCGGAGCAACTCAACACCCGGCTCGGTGAGTTCCTGAACCGTTGAGCCTTCCTGAACCCTTGAAGCCCGTTGAACCCTTGAAGCCCGTCGGACCCGGCCGACGACGCACGACGGACCGGGCCGGCCGGGCCCGACCGGTCAGCACGGGGCCGGCCGGCCCGGACGACCGCCGATCAGCAGGACATCAGTAGATCAGGTAGCCGGGACGGTGCCCTTCGTCCTCGATCTCACCGGTGGCCTGGGCCCGCAGCTTGCGGGACAGCTCCTCCAGGGCCCGGGAGGCCGCGACCTCCTCGCCGATGCGGGCGAGCGGCCGGTCGTCCGCGCTCTTGACCGCCTCCCCGTGCGCGCTGAGACCCGGCGCTCTCGCCCCGGTCAGCCGCGCGTCGCACCCCGTGTGCACGCCGTCTTCCTCGAAGCTCAGCTCGACTTCCCACTGGTTGTGCATCCCACACCTCCTGGCGCCGACCCCGTCGCGCCCGTTCAGCCCATTACGGCTGCTCACACCAGCGTGCGCCCGCCCCGCCCACCCCGGCAAGCGCGGCGGCCGCGCGCCCCACGGCCACCGGCAGTGGCCACCGGTGGCGGGGCCCGACGACGGGCCTGCGGGCGTGCCCGACGACGGGCCCGTGACGGGGCTCGCGACAGGGCGGCGGTGCGGCCCCGGCGGTAGGCTGGCGACAGCGCGCCGCGTCGGCCGGCGGACCGGGCGGACATGACGATCCGGACGACCGGACGGCCAGCGCCCGCCGCGCCGACACCGCCGGCCGCCGACACCAACCGTCGACGGCCCACCGACGACGGCGCGGGCGGCGACGTTCGGTGGTCCCTCCGTGGTGGTCTTCCTTCTCGCACTGGGCGCGGCCTGCTGCCTCGGTCTCGGTTTCGTCCTCCAGCAGCACGCCGCGCAACGGGCGCCACGTGCCGACATGCTGCACTGGCGACTGCTGCTCGACCTGCTCCGGATGCGCGAGTGGGTGCTCGGTACCGGGTTCATGATCACCGGCCTGCTCCTGAGCGCGCTGGCCCTCGACCAGGGTGAGGTGTCCCTGGTCGAACCGCTGCTGGCCACCAACCTCGTGTTCGCCATGGCGCTCTCGCGCGTCCTGACCCGCCAGACTCTGGGCCGCTCCGGCTGGCTCGGGGTGCTGCTGCTCGGCTTCGGCGTGACGGTCTTCATCGTGGCCGGCCAACCCACCGGCGGCGGTCCACAGGCCGGTCAGCTGCGCCAGTGGCTGGTGATCGGGGTCGTGGTCGGGCTGACCGTGCTGCTGGTCACCCTGGCCCGCCACCTGCCGCTCTTCGAGGAGGCGACGCTGCTGGCCCTCGCCGCCGGACTCCTCTACGGGCTGCAGGACGCGCTCACCCGGTGGACCGCCGAGGAGCTCGACCACGGCGGGCTGGGCGCGGTGGTGGGCACCTGGCAGCCCTACACCGTACTGGCGGCCGGGGTGGTCGGACTGCTGCTGGTCCAGAGCGCCTTCGAGGCGGCGCCGCTGAGGATGTCCCTGCCCGCGTTGACCGCCGCCCAGCCGATCGCCGGGATCGCCTGCGCGGTCGGCTTCCTCGGCGACCGACTGCGCCTCACCCCGGCCGCGCTGACCTGGGAGGCGATCGGGCTGGTGTGCATCGTGGTCGGGGTGGTGGTGATCGGACGCCACCCCGCCATGCCGGGCAGCACCGACCGGGCCGCCATCGGGGACGGCACCGGGGACGGCGCACCCGGCAGCGCGGACGGCGGCTCCGTCGCCGCGCCCGCGGCAGACCCGGTGGCCGACCCGGACTCGGGCTCCGGCCCGGTCCCCGGTTCCCGGCCCGACCCCGACGCCCCTGCCGGCGCCGGCGCCGATCCCCGGGCCGGCCCGCGCGCCGACCAACGCGCCGGCCCGCGACCTGATCCACGGGCCACGGCCGACGGCCGCACCAACGACCGTACCGACGGCGGAGCCGATACCAGGGGCGGCGACCGGTAACCGGCCCGATCGCCGCCCCACGTTCACCATCCGTCTGACCACCCGCCGGTCTCCGTCCACCACCGCCACCGTTCACCGCTCCACCGAACCACCGCCCCACCGTCCCTCACCACCCCGCCGTCCGTTCCCCGAACGCTCACCGTCCTCGCCCCTCAGGAGGCCCGATGTGCTGGAGCGTGCAGGCGGATCTGGCGGCCGGTGCCGTGGTCTGCGGGGCCGGGCTGATCTGCCTCGCGCGGGCCCGCCGCGCGGAGCGGCGGGGGCGGAGCGGGCTGCTGCCGCTGGCCGCCCTGCCACTGCTGCTGGGTGTGCACCAGCTGCTGGAGGCCGCCGTGTGGCTCGCCGCCGAGGGCCGGTTCGACGGCCCGCCGGCCCAGTGGGCGCGCACCGTCTGGGCACTGATCGCGCTACCGGTGCTGCCCGTCCTGGTCCCGGTCGGGGTGTGGCGTGCCACACGCGCCTCGTCGTCGCCCGGCCGCCGTCGGACGGTGGCGGCCCTCGCCGTCCTCGGCGTGCTGGTCGCCGTACCGCTGGCGCTCGCGGTGGCGACCGGCCCGGTGACCGCCCGCGCGGAGGGTCACACGCTCGCGTACGGCGTCGGCGTGCCGCACCCCGCCCTGCTGCTCACCGGGTACCTGGTGGCCACGGTCGGGTCGCTGCTGGTCAGCGGTGACCGGACGCTGCGACTGCTCGGCCTGCTCGTCGGCACCGGCGCGGTGGTGTGCGCCCTGCTCTGGCAGACCGCCTTCGTCTCCACCTGGTGCGCGCTGGCGGCCCTGGTGAGCGTGGTGCTCATCCGCTGGACGGGCCCGCCGCCTCGGCCGCGCCCGCAGGAGCACCCACCCGCCTGAGCCGCCTCGTCCCCCGCTAGGCGGCCCTGGGCAGGTCCACCGGCTCGGGTATCGCGGTCGGCCGGGTCGCTGCGGTGTCGTCCGGGCCCTGCCCCGCCGCGCCGAGGCCGCGCAGGCGGTCCATCTCGCGCCACTCCGGTCGCAGGCCGGCCAGGGTGGTGACCAGGAAGTACAGGGCACCGGTCGCGAGCAGTACGGGCACCAGCCCGGCGGAGCCGATCACCGCGCCCGCGATCAGACCGCCGAGGGGTATGCCGGCCCAGGCCAGGGAGTCTCCCAGGGCGTTGACCCGGCCGAGCATGTGGCGGGGCACCCGCTCGAAGAGGATCGCGCTGAGGATCGGGTTGATGAAGCCGGCCCCGAAGCCGCTCACCGCGAACACGGCCAGCACCAGCCACATCGGACCGTCCGAGGCCAGGATCAGGAACCGGGGCGCACCGCCGAGCAGGTACCCGACGAAGAACACCGTGCGGCGCGGGAGCCGGTGGGCGATGCCCGCCGCGATCAGGCTGCCGCAGACCGCCGCGACACCCCAGGTGGTGCCCACCAGGCCGATCCCCGCCGGACCGCTGCCGGACTCCTGGGCCCAGACCGGCACCATGACGGTCAGGAATCCGGCGTCCATCAGGTTGGTGAGGCCCACCATCACGATCACGGTGAGCAGCAGCGGCTCGCGGCGCAGGAAGGTGAAGCCCTCACGGAACATCCGCCAGTAGCCGGGCTGCCCACCGGACGCGTCCGGCTCGCCCGCTCCGGCCGTACGCTCCACGGACTCCGTGGCGCTACCCGCCGGATGTGCCGCCCCGCCCATGCCGCGCGGCAGGGCGAGCCCGATCACCACCGAACCGAGGGCGAAGGTCACCGCGTTGACGGTCAGCCCGGCCATCGGGCCGAGCAGCGCGATCAGCGCCCCGCCGACCGCCGGGCCGACGGTGGTGGCCAGTCGCTCGGTGACACCGGAGAGCCCGGTGGCCCGTTCCATGGGTATCCGGGCGCGGTCGGCGGCCTCGGGGACCATCACCTCCTTCGCCAGGTCGCCCGGCCCGCGCGCCCCGCCGATCACCGCGACCAGCACCAGCAGCAGCCAGAACGGCAGCAGACCGAGGCCGTGCAGCAGCGGCACCAGGCCGGCCGCGACCGCGCTCACCGCGTCCGTCGTCCAGGAGACGACGCGGGGGCCGATCCGGTCGATGAGCGGGCCGGCGAACGCCTTCACCAGCACGTACGGGGCCAACTCGACGAAGGCGACCAGCCCCGTCATGGTGGCGCTCCCGGTCGCGGCCAGCACGAACCACGGCAGTGCGATGGCCGAGACGCGCGTGCCGGTGAGCGAGATCGCCATCGCGGCGAGCACCCCGGTCAGCGGCCGGATGCTCCGCGGCGCGGCCACGGTGGTCGTCGTCATGAGCCCTCTTCCCCTCCGTCGTCCGTTCCGGTCCTGGTCCTGTCCTCGTCCTCATCCGCCGTCCCCGTGGTCTCGGGGTCGGGCAGCAGCTGGACGATGAGCGAGACGCGCGCGCTGTTCTCCGGCAGCTCGGCGGTCGCCTCGGGGTCGTCCCGGCGGTACCGGTTGATGACCTCCAGGAGCTCCGCCGAGAGGCCGCGGGCCTCCTCGGGGGTGAGCCGCAGCAGCCAGTCGCTGAGGTCGAAGGCGTGCCGCCAGTCCTGCGGCATGGTCGTGTACGCCCCGAGGGCGCGCTGCGCGGTCTGCGCGTTGGCGGCCACCACCGACTGCCAGAAGGTCAGGGTCGCCTCGGGCTCCTCGTCCGCCAGCGACATGTCGCGCCACCAGGTGGTCCGGTGCGCGGCCTTCCACCAGCGGTCACGCGCGTTGCCGCGCTCCTCGTCCTCGACGACGAAGCCCGCGGCGGCCAGCTGACGCAGGTGGTAGCTGGTCGCGCCGGAGGTCAGCCCCATCCGCTCGGCGAGCCGGGTCGCGGTGGACGGCCCGGTGCGGCGCAGCAGCCCGAGCACCTGCACCCGCACCGGATGGGCCAGCGCCCGCAGGCCCTTGGCGTCCATGACGACATGACTCTCCGGGTCGGGCCCGTGCGGCCACCCGCCTTCGCGTTCCTCACTCATGGCAGCAGAGTAGACCGCAAAGACTTCTTTGCAAACAGTTTTTTGCAAAGAAGTCTTTGCGGTTCCCCTGATCGGAACATCGCCGCAGGTCAGCGGCGCACCGTCCCGGTCGAACGGGTGCCGCGGATCAGTGCGAGGCCACCGCCAGGACCAGCATCAGCGTGAGCCCGCCCCCCGGCGTCGCCTCGGCGGTGAGGCGACCGCCCGCCGCCCGGACCAGCCCGGCCGCCGGCCCGGCCGAGCCCCCCGCGCCTGCCCCGGCGAGCGACCACGGACGGGCCCGCGGGGCCGTGTCGCCGCCCCGGTCGACCACCCGGATCTCCACCCGCGCCCGGCCCCCGCCGCCCGCGCCGCCCCCGGCCCTGCCACCCGACGCCCCGCCGCCCGACGCCTCACGGCCCGGGCCGTCACCACCGCCGGGGCCGCGCCCGCGCCCGGTCACCACATCGGCCCTGAGCAGCACCTTCGCGCCCGCCGGGCTGCGCCGTATCGCGTGGTCGACCAGCCCCGCCAGCGCCGTCTCCAACCGCCGCCCGTCCGCGATCACCACCGGGAGGTCGGCCGGTACCTTGGTCCGGACGGCGGGCGCCCGGCCGCCGCCGCGCAGCACCCGCCGGACCACCTCGGCCACCTGCACGTGCGGCGCCTCCGGGGCGCAGCCCTCGGGCCGGCCGGTCCAGCGGAGCCGTTCGAGCTCGGCCGGGGCGAGCGGACGCGGCCCGGCCATCCCGGCGGCCCCGAGCCGCACGGACCCGGCCGCACCGGGCCGCCCCGAGCCGCCGCCCGGTGGTCCGCCGCCCGGACCGGTCACCCCACGCCCGCCGACCACGCCCGGGCCCCCGGACACCCCGGGCCCGCCACGGCCACCTCTCTCGCCTCTCGACCCCCCGTAGGTCGCGCCCTCGGCGTACGCCCCCGAGGCCCCGTCGCCCCCACGACGTCCGAACACTCCCCGATCACCCGGTCGGCCGAATCCGGCGAATCCCGCGAATCCGCCACGCGCCCAGGTGCCCCTGGCGACCAGACGCCAGAGCTTCCCGCGTGCCATTGCTGCCCCTCGTACTCACCGGCCCGCGCCGACGGATGCGCGGCGCACCGGGGCGGGCCGCGTTCGGCCCCCTGCCGCCAAGCCTGCGCCCGGGCCGGGCCGCTGACAATCCGGCCGGCGGCTGCCCCGACCCCGGCCGACCCCGCCGACCGACGGGCCCCGCGGCCCCCGAACGGCGGGGCGCGCCCGGCCACCGGAGCACACCGCACCCCCTCCGGCAGCCGGTCGCCCCACCCGGACCACACCGCCCCGGCACCGTCCGGACACCACCCCCGCAGCCGACCCCGCCGGCCGTCCCGCACCGCCCCGGCACCGTCCCCGTACCTAGACTGAGCCCATGGTCCGGCTCAACGACCAGGTCCAGGAGCTGCTCCAGGAGTACGCCGACCTGATCTCGATCACCGGTGGCGACGCCTTCCGTGCCCGCGCCTACGAGAAGGCCGCGCGGGCCGTCGGCGGCTTCCCGGAGGACGTCGCGGGGCTCGACGCCAAGGGGCTGCAGCAGATCCCCGGGGTCGGGAAGTCCACCGCCGAGAAGGTCGCGGAGTACCTGCGCACCGGGCGGATGAAGGCCCTGGAGGCGCTGCGCGCCAAGATCCCGGCGGGTGTGCGCGAGGTCATGGCGATCCCCAGTGTCGGCCCCAAACGCGCCCTGGCGCTCTACCGGGACCTGGACATCGCCTCCGTCGACCAGCTCGCCGAGGCCATCCGGGCCGACCGGCTGCGCGAGGTCGCCGGTTTCGGCGAACGCAGCGGCGACAAGATCCTGCACGGCATCGAGCTGATGCGGCAGTCCGGCGGACGGACCCTGCTCGACGCCGCCACCGAGCTGGCCGAGCAGCTCGTCGCCGCCCTCTCCGCCGTCCCCGGCTGCACCCGCTGCGCCTACGCGGGCTCCCTGCGCCGGATGCGCGAGACGGTCGGCGACATCGACGTGCTCGCCACCGCCGAGGACTCCGAGCCCCTGATGACCGCGTTCACCGAACTCCCCCACGTGGCCGAGGTGATCGCACGCGGGCCGACCAAGACCTCGGTGCGCACCACCAAGGGCGTCCAGGTGGACCTGCGGGTGGTGCCGGAGGAGGACTGGGGTGCCGCGCTGCTGTACTTCACGGGCTCCGAGGCCCACACCATCAAGCTGCGCGCGATGGCGGTCCGGGCCGGGCTCAAGCTCTCCGAGTACGGGCTGTTCGACGCCGACAGCGGCGTCGAGGTGGTCTCGTCCTCGGAGGAGGAGGTGTACGAGGCGCTCGGCCTGCCCTGGATCGCGCCACCGCTGCGCGAGGACCGCGGCGAGGTGGAGGCGGCCCTGCGCGGCGAACTGCCGGAGCCGGTCACCCTGGCCGACCTGCGGGGCGACCTGCACACCCACACCGACCTGACCGACGGGCTGGCCACGCTGGAGGAGATGATCGACACCGCGGCGGCGCGCGGCTACGCGTACTACGCCGTCACGGATCACGCCCCCGACCTGGTCATGCAGCGGATGACGGACGAGAAGATGCTCGCCCAGCGCGCCCGGCTGCGCGAACTGGACGGGCGTCACCGGCGGTTGCGCCTGCTGCACGGCACCGAGCTGAACATCGGGCCGGACGGCGGGGTGGACTGGCCGGGCGAGTTCCTGGCCGGGTTCGACGTCTGCGTGGCGTCCGTCCACTCCCACTTCGGCGCCGACCGGGCCACCCAGACCCGCCGGCTGATCCGCGCCTGCGAGAACCCGTACGTGCACGTCATCGGCCATCTCACCACCCGGCGGATCGGGCGGCGCGGGCCGATCGACGTCGACCTGGACGCGGTCTTCGGGGCCGCCGCCCGCACCGGCACCGCGATCGAGATCAACAGCTCGCCGCAGCGCCTCGATCTGCGCGACGAGGACGTACTGCGGGCGAAGCGGCACGGCGTGCGGTTCTCGATCGACAGCGACGCGCACTCCACCACGCACCTCGCCTACCCCCGGTTCGGGGTCGGCACCGCCCAGCGGGCCTGGCTGACCACCGAGGACGTGATCAACACCTGGCCGTGGCAGCGGCTGAAGCGCTTCCTGCGCAAGGACGCGCTCCGGTAGCCCGGCCGGCGATGAAACCGGTGACGAAAACCGGTGCGGGCCGGCCGCGGCCGGGCCGGCCCGCACCTCTCGCCACCCTCGCAAATCATATGAATTGCGGCGGAAAAACCCTGGTGCGGAGGGCACCGGAGGCGCATCATGGAGGTGGACCTGCGAGGTAGCTGAGGGAGTTCGACCGCAGGAGGCAGTGGCGACAGATCGAGACGGATCAGGGTCTGCCGCTGGTACCTCGGTCGACGATCGAACTGTCAGGCCGGAGGACGTGTGTGAGTCCGGAGGCCACCCCCGCCTCGCAGGTTCCGCATGTCCGGGGGCTTCCGCGTGTCCGGGGGCCACTCACCCGGTGGGACGTGCCCACCCGGGGCCCGCCGCCGATCGGCACATCACGGGCCGGCACACCCCGAACCCAAGTCGCCACGGACAGGCCCCGTTACGCCCGGAATCCCTCCCGCTCCTGCGCCGCGCGCAGCAGTCCGGCCAGGAAGGCCGCGATCCCGTCCGCGTAGGGCTCGAACTCGCTGTCGCGCGAGGCGATCCGGGAGCGGTGCACCCGGCCCTCCAGGTCGGCGGCGAACAGCCGGCCGCCGCCGTCGCTCCCGAACACCACCGCGTCGGCCATCGTGCCGTCGCCGTCCACGGTGCCCTCGTACACCAGGTCGGCGAGGACGTAGCGGGCCGGGTGGACGAAGTAGCCGCTCCCGATGTCGGGGAGGTCCACCGCGTCGAGGGCCTCGTACACCGCCGCCAGGTCGGGGGCGACGGCCGGGTTGGCGCGCAGGCGCTCGGCCACCTCCAGGGTGCCCTCGTCGGCCGGCACCGCCCCGTTCTCGCCGGGCGCGTAGCCGTGCGCGGCCTCGAAGGTCTCAAGGAACGGTGCCAGCGTCGCGGCGAGTTCCTCCCGCCACTCGGCGAGGTTCTCGGCGGACAGGGAGGCGGGGGAGGTGTGATTCATCGGTCCAGGGGGTCGGGCACCGCGGGGTGCGCGTACGATCCGGGTGATCACCCCCGCGGCGCCCGGCACGCTGCCGCCCGCGCCCGGCGGTGGTCACCACCGCATCGTACGGACCCGCACCGACATCCGAGGAAGGCCGACCGATGTCCACCGAACACGCGCCCCCGTCCGCCGCCCCCGCCCCGGCCCCCGACCCCGTCCTCGTGCACGGCTGGGCGGCCGGCTGGGCGGTCTCCCGGCGGACCGCGGCCCCCGTGGCCGTGGACGGCGGGCACCGGATCGAGGTCGGCCTGCCCGGCCACGTCCGCCGCTACGTGCTGCCGTCGGCCGAGCCGTCGGTCCTGCGGGTGCTCGCCGGGACGGCCGCCGAACCCGGCGTGTGGCTGAAGGTGTGCGCCGCGCGGGAGCGGGTGGCGCCGCTGCTCGGGCCCGGGTGGCTGCTGAAGGAGCCGGAGTTCCTGATGGCCGCGCCGCTGCGGGCGCGGGCCCGGGCGGTCCCCGCCGGGTACCGGGTGGAGGTCGGGGCCGCGGACGGGGCCGTCGACCTCCGGGTGCTGACGACGGACGGACGGCCCGCGGCCACCGGGCGGGTCGGCCGCGCCGGGACGGACGCGGTGTTCGACCAGATCGTGACCGAGCCGGAGCACCGCCGCCGGGGGCTGGGCAGCATCGTGATGAACGGACTGGTCACCGCCGTCCGGGAGTTGGGAGCCGAGCGGGGGATCCTGGTGGCCACCGCGGACGGGCTCGCCCTGTACCGCACGCTCGGCTGGGAGCTCCACTCGCCGGTCACCGCGGCCGTGTTCGACGGCACCGCCCGCCCCGCCGCATGACCGCCGCCCCTGCCCCCGGCACCCCCGACGGCCCCGGTACCCCCGACCACCGTCGACTCGCCGCCGTCGGACCGTACTTCGCCCTGGAGGTGGCGGCCGCACCCGGAGCCCCGGCCCCCGCGGGCTTCCGTCCGCTGCGCGAGCTGTACGCCACCGGGCCGGACGCGTTGCTGGCCGGGCGGGTCCGCGAGGTGGGCCGCCGACTCGGGACGGCGGAGCCCCGGGTGGCCGCGTCGATCCTCCAACTCGGCCTGGCCGCCCGCTTCTGGTCGGTCGGGCTCGGCGCGGCCATGCTGCTGGGCGCCGTACCCGACCTCGACCCCGACCGGGCACGGGTCCGCGTCCCGGACCAGGGCCCGATCGACCTCTGGCTGCCCCACCCGTGGACACCGCACCCGGCGCCCGGCCCCGCGGAGCTGGCCGAGGAGCTCCACCGCACGGTCGTCCTCGGCCAGTTGACCCCGCTCGCGGCCGCCGTCCGCTCGGCCGCGCCGGTCGCCGAACGCCTGCTGTGGGGCAACGCCGCCTCCGCGCTGGTCGGCGCGCTGCGGGTGCTGCACGACCACGCCGCCGCGAGCGGTCCCGAGGCCGTACGGACGGCCCGTGACCTGGCCGAACGGCTGCTGGAGCGCGAGCCGCTCACCGGCACCCTCCGCGCCGGCGCGGCCGGACGCGGGGTCCGTCGCACCAGTTGCTGCCTGTACTACCGCATCGGCCCGGGTGCCGGGGTGTGCGGGGACTGCTGCTTCGACCGGCCGCCCCGCTGACGCCCCCGAACCCTCGAAGCGGCGACGGCCCCCGACTATGATCATCGCAATCGCCTGAAGATCATCGGGCGGGTCGCGTACGGGGGGACGGACCATGGGCGGAGCGCGTCACACCGAGCAGGACGCACGACGGACGGGCCGGACGAGGAACGCCCGCCGCTGGTCGGCGGCCGCACTGACCCTGCTCGTCGCCGGCACGACACTCGGCTGCTCCGGCGACGACGGGTCCGGCAAGGCCGCTCCCGCCGTCGACCCGGACAGCACCGTCGTACGGACCGACACCGAACCGCTGCAGCGCCGCTTCCTGGCCATCGGCCAGTTCTCCGACCCGCACTGGCTCTTCTACTACCCGCAGTTCCCGAGCGGCCGGGAGCTCATCCCCTCCCCGGACCGGCCGGTCCGTCTGGTCGGCATCGCCCACCTCCCGACGGGCACCGCCGCCGCCATCACCACCGACCCCGCGTACCACTTCGAGCCGGCCCGGCCGCCCGCCACCCCCGCCGCCAGCCCCTCCGGCCACGATCCCGGCGGGGACACACCCGGCCCGCTCCGGCCGCCGCCCCCGCTGGCCGGTTCACTGCCCGGGGACACCCGCTGGCTGACCAGCCCCGAGTACGACCGCAGCGTCACCAAGTCCCAGTACTGGGGCAGGTTCTTCCTGGACCCGGCCACGGACAGCATCTACTTCGACACCATCTCGCCGAAGATCGTGGACGGTAGCGACAAGACCGCCACCCCGTCCACGGAGTCCACCGGCTGAGGCGACCGCCACACCGGCTCAGACCGGGACCGCCTCCTCCATCCCCTCCTCCGAGGCGTCCGAGGCACCCGAGGTCTCCGAGACGCCGGCGCCCGCCCCGGCGGCCGCCACCACCACTGCCCCTACGCCCCGCCGCCGCCGCTCGTACGCGGCCGCGCCAGCCATCAGGGCGCAGCCCGCGGCCAGCCACAGCAGCAGGGTCAGCAGGTGCCCGCCGAGACCGGCGCCGCCGTCGAAGTACAGCAGGCTGCGCGCGCCCTCCAGGAAGCCGGCACCGGTCCAGAAGGAGTGCAGCCCTCCGAAGAAACCGTTCTGCAGCTCGGGGCGGTAGACGCCGCCCGAGGTGGTGAAGTTCAGCATCACGAACAGCACCATCATGGCCAGCGTGGTCCAGCGCCGCAGGAAGGTGTGCAGGCCGATGCCGACGGCGACGACGCCCGCCGCGTAGAGCCAGCCGAGGGCCCAGACCGCCGCCGGGTCGTGGTCCACCACGTGGAAGAGCGGCCCGGCGGTGACGATGCCGATGACGCTGACCGTCAGCGAGACCGCCAGGCCCACCAGGGCGCGCAGCCGCATGCTCAGCGCTCCGCCGGCCGCGCCGATCACGGCGACGCTCCCGTAGGAGCCGATGGAGAGCGCGACCAGCAGGAAGAACAGGCCCTGGCCGGTCGGGTCGCCCGCGCTGGGCGTGGTGAGGTCGGTGACGGCGAGCGGGACGCCCTGCCGGTCGGTGACGTTCTGGAACACCGCCTCGGCGGCCATCGCCGAGGTGTCGGATCCGCCCTTGGCGACGAGCAGTTCGGGGCTCCGGGCGTCCGGCAGGAAGGCCCCGGCCAGCTCGCGGTCCAGCAGCCGCCGCTCGGCGGCCTCCCGGCTGGGCAGCGTGCCGACGTCCAGCGCGGGGCCGGCCTTCGCCTGGAGCGCCAGGGCGAGGCCCCGGGCCTCCTCGTCGGTGCCGACGACGGCGACCTTGAGGTGGTGCGGCTCCGGCCGGTGGAACGCGCCCTGGTAGGCGAGCGCCATCCCGAGGCACATCAGCAGTGGCGTGAGCAGGTGGACGGCGAGGTGCTTGAGCGCGTGCCCCGCGGTCGGCGCCGTGCGCCCCGGGGTGGGTGCCGCGGGGGCTGGGGTGTGGGGTGTACGGCTCATGCGGCTCGCCCGCTCCTCCGATTAGGTTGGTAAATGCAACTTCTATGGATGCAGTTTACAACCAGAACGCGGCGGAACGGGCACGCGGCCCCCGCCCGGCCGTCCCCGGGCGGGGTCCGCACGCCCCGGAACGGCTCAGACCAGCTCGAACACCCCGTACGCGAAGCCCTCCGCCCGCAGCTCCCCGTCCAGCACCCGTACGCCGCTCACGTCCAGCCCGCGCGCCTTCCCGACGTCGAGCCCCGCCCCGCCGGGCCCGTCGCCCGGACCACCGGCGGGCCCGGAGCCGAGCCCCACCTCGCCGAACGGCACCGCCACCGGCTCGCGCCGCGGGTTCACCACGACCAGGTAGCGCCCGTCCCGCAGGTACACCAGCGGGTACCCGGCGTGCCGGACGTCCACCGTGCCGCGGGCGCCCAGGCCCGGGTGGGTGCGGCGCAGCGCGATCAGGCGGCGGACGGTGTGCAGCAGCGAGGTCGGGTCGGCGCGCTGGTCAGCCACGTCGGGGCGGCCGGGATCGGGGTCGACCGGGAGGTAGAGCCGGTCGGCGGGCGCGGTGGAGAACCCGGCGTTGGGGCCGGCCGTCCACTGCATGGGGGTGCGGGAGCCGGCCCGGTTGTAGCGCGGGCCGAGCACGCTGCCCTCGGTGTCGGGCAGGCCCGGGACGTACCGCATGCCGATCTCGTCGCCGTAGTAGATCGCGGGCAGGGTCGGCCAGGTGAGCAGCAGGGCGAAGGCGGCGGCGAGTTGCTCGGCGGTGCGCGGTCCGGTGGCGAGCCGGGAGAAGTCGTGGTTGGCGGTCGGGAGGACGATGTGGCCCGCGCCTTCGGTGAGTTGGGCGGCGGAGCGCCAGGCGTCGAGGAAGGCGGCGGGCGATCCCTCCCCCTCGGCGTCGAAGTAGCACGGCCCCTGCTGCCAGAACTCCTCGACGGTGCCGGCGTCGTTGTTCCACAGCGAGCGCAGCGGCAGGCCCTGGTCGGGGCCGCCGAAGTGGAGGAAGAAGTCGGCGTGGAAGCCGGCCGCGACGGCGGCGGCCGGGTCGCCCCACTCGGCGAACAGGGCGGCCCGCGGATGGGTGCGGTCGAGCCGGTCGCGCAGTTCGGTCCAGAGCTTGGAGGTCTCGGTGAAGCCGGGGTCGTCCTTGACCAGGGACGAGGCCATGTCGACCCGGAACCCGTCGAAGCCGAGTTCCAGCCAGTGCGTCATGACGGCGTGCAGCGCGGCCCGGTTGGCCCGCGGACCCTCGGCGTCGACCGGCTGGCGCCACGGCTCGTCGGAACGGGAGCGCGCGTAGCCGAAGTTGAGCGCGGGCTGGCAGTCGAAGAAGTTCGGCCGGTAGGAGCCGGGGCGGCTGCCGGGCGAGGCGACGAAGCCGTCCACCGGGCGGTCGGACCAGATGTAGCGGTGGTCCCGCGGATCGTCCGCGGCGGCCAGGAACCACGGGTGCCGGTCGGAGGTGTGGGCGGCGACCAGGTCGAGCAGGATCCGGATCCCCTTGCGGCGGGCGGCCTCGGCGAGGGCGGCGAGGTCGTCGGCGGTGCCGTAGCGGGGCGCCGGGGTCAGGTAGTCGCTGACGTCGTAGCCGGCGTCGCGGAACGGCGAGGCGAAGCAGGGGTTGAGCCAGACCGTGTCGACGCCGAGCCAGGCCAGGTGGTCGAGGTGGGCGGTGATACCGGCGAAGTCACCGATCCCGTCGCCGTCGGAGTCCGCGAAGGTCTGCGGGTAGATCTGGTAGAGGACGGCGTCGGTCAGCCAGTCGGGGCCGGGGCGGGTCGAGGTCATGGTGATGGGTCCTCCTGCCGAGAGCCGGGCGTGCCGGGCGGGCGTGCCGGACGTGCCGGGCGGGCGTCCCGGACGTGACCCTGCCCGCCGGGCGCCCCTGGCACGCCGCACGTGCCGGGCGCCGGGGGCCGGGTCGGCCGGGTCTCAGATTCTCGTCCAATCCCGGCCGTCCCGACAGCCCGCCCGGATGCCTCCGGGCGCATCCGCCACCCGGGCCCGCCTCCCCGCTACCCCCGGGCGCACGCCTGCGTGAAGGCCCGCGCACGGCGGGTGATCTCCGCCCAGTCGCCGGCCGCGACGGCCTCGGGCGGCACCACGTCCGTGCCCGCGCAGACGGCGAGCGCGCCGTGGGCGAGGAACTCGGCGGCGTTCCCGGCGTTGACACCGCCGGAGGCGACCAGCGGGACCTCGGGGTAGGGGCCGCGCAGGTCCTTGAAGTAGCCGGGGCCGAAGGCCCGGGCCGGGAAGATCTTCACGGCTGCCGCGCCCAGGTCGACGGCCCGGGCGACCTCGGTGGGCGTGAGCGCGCCGAGCACCACCGGGACCGCGGCGGCATGCGCGGCCCCGGCCACCTCGGGGCGGCAGCCGGGCGTGACCAGGAAGGAGGCGCCGGCGGCGATCCCCCGCTCGGCCTGCTCGGCGCTCAGCACCGTGCCCACCCCGACCCGCCATCCACCGCCGGTCCGCTCGGCCGCGGTGGCCGCGATCGCCAGATGCTCCGTCACATCCGGTGTGGTGTAGGTGAGTTCGGTCCAGGTGATATCGCCCTCGGCGAGTGCGGCGCAGAGCGCGGCGGCATCGGGTATCCGCGGCGCGCGGACCACCGCGATCACCCTCGCGGCGGCCAGCGCCTCCCTCGCGGCGATCAGCGCATCCGTCGCGGCGGACGGCACAGGCGCCGCGAGCACCGACGCGGCCACGGGCGCAGGCTCGGGCGCAGGCGCGGTCACGGGCGCGGGCGCGGGGTCCGGCGACAGCGACGACGTCCCCGTGAAGGTGGACGCTTCGGACGGTACTCGGCTCATGCGGCTCGGGTTCCTCGTTCGGTTCGGCGCAGGGCGCGGCCGGGCAGGGCCCCGGTGACGCGGCCCTGCCGGACGACGGCGGTGCCGTTGACGTAGACGTGCTCGATCCCGGCGGCGGGCTGCCGGGGCCGGTCGAAGGTGGCGGTGTCCCGGATCCGCTCGGGGTCGAGGAGCACCAGGTCGGCGTGGTGGCCGGGGCTGATCAGGCCGCGCCGGTCGAGGTTCAGCCGGCGGGCGGGCCGGCCGGTCATCCGGGCGATCGTCTCCTCCAGCGTGAGGATGCCCAACTCCCGGCTGTAGTGGCCCAGGTAGCGCGGGAAGGTGCCCCAGGCGCGCGGGTGCGGGCGGTCGCCGACCAGCAGGCCGTCGCTGCCGACGGTGTGTGCGGGATGGCGCATGATCGCCCGGACGTTCTCCTCGTGGCCGACGTGCTGGAGGATGGTGGTGGCCAGCCGGTCGCGGGCCAGCAGGTCGAGGAAGACCGCCGTGCCGGTCCGCCCGCCGTCGGCGGCGAGTTCGGCCACCGTACGGCCGACGGTGTCCGCGAGCGCGGGCGAGCCGACGCCCGAGATCTGGATGGTGGCCCAGTCGGTGACCACCCCGTGGCAGCCGTCGCTGCCCTCCTCCTCCACCGCGATCCTGATCCGGTCGCGGACGTCCGGGTCGGCGAGCCGGTCCAGGGTGGCCTCCGGCCCGCCCTCGGTGGCCCAACTCGGCAGCAGGGCGGCCAGGGTGGTGGAGCCGGGGAGGTAGGGGTAGCTGTCCAGGGTGAGGTCCACGCCGTCGGCGAGCGCCGCGTCGACGAGGTCCAGCAGTTCGCCGGCGCGGCCGCGGTTGACCCCGAAGTTCATGGTGGCGTGGGTGAGGTGCAGCGGGCAGCCGGAGCGCCGGGCGATCTCCACCATCTCCGCGTAGCCCTCCAACGCGCCCCGGCCGTAGGAGCGTTGGTGCGGCGCGTGGAAGCCGCCGTACCCGGCGACCACCCGGCACAGCTCGACCAGTTCGTCGGTGTCGGCGTACATCCCGGGGGTGTAGCTGAGCCCGCTGGACATCCCGACCGCGCCCTCGGCCAGCCCGCGCGCCAACTCCTCGCGCATCCGGTCGAGTTCGGAGGCGGTCGGCGGCCGGTCGGCCCAGCCCACGGCGAGCATCCGCAGGGTGCCGTGCGGCACCAGGTAGCAGGCGTTGACCGCGATCCCGGTGCGGTCGAGGCGGTCCAGGTACTGGCCGACCGTGCGCCAGTCCCAGGCGAAGCCGTCCGGGTCGCCGTTCCAGCCGGCGATCTGGCGGCGCAGCGCGGCCAGGGTGGTGTCGTCGACGGGCGCGTACGACAGGCCGTCCTGGCCGAGGACCTCGCAGGTCACGCCCTGGGTGACCTTGGCCGGGTGCTCGGGTTCGACCAGCAGGCGCAGGTCGGAGTGGGCGTGCATGTCGATGAAGCCGGGCGCGAGGACCAGCCCGTCCGCGTCGACCTCCCGTACGGACGACCCTGGTCCGGACGGCCCCGGCCCGGACGGTCCCCGGCCCGGGGTGCGACGCCCACCGCCGCCCGGGTCCGGGTCGATCGCGGTGATCAGCCCGTCGGCGATCCGGACGTCGGCGCGGTACCGCTCGGCACCGCTGCCGTCCACGACCGTGGCGCCCCGGAAGACCGTGGCACCCGGGCGCGAGACCGCGACGCCCCGTCCGGCGGGGGGCCCTTCCTCCGGCACCCCGCCCATCAGAAGTACGTCCTGACCAGGTCGACCACCCGCGGCGCGGCCGCCGAGGAGTCGTCCAGCACCGGGATCATCGTCCACTTGTCGAAGGCGGTGCACGGGTGCGAGATGCCCAGCCGCAGCACCGAGCCGACCGGGGCGAGGTCGCCGGCCCCGCGCAGGAAGGCGTGCTGGTCGTTGAGGGCCCCGATGTACGCGCCGGAACCGATCGGCTCGGCGCCGCCCCGGACCAGCTGCGGCTGCGGCAGCCCCTCGTCGAAGGGCAGGTCGCGCTTGCCGGCGTCGAGCAGGGCGAGGTCCGGCTCGGGGCGGGAGATCACCCGGGCCCAGCCGTGCAGCGCCGCGCGGAACGGCGGGCCGCCGCGCGGGACGCGGGCGAGCGGCGAGACGCCGCGGTAGAAGCCGTCGTCGTGCGCCAGGTAGGCGCCGGAGCGGAGCACCACGAACGCGTCGTCCAGCCCGGACAGTTCCTCGGCCACCAGGTCGAAGTAGGCGCTGCCGCCGGCGCTCACCACCGGCCGCGCCCCCGGCTCGTACCAGGGGCCGAGCCGCCCGTGCAGTTCGGCGAGCCGGCGCAGGTAGCCGCGTACGGCGTCCAGCGCCTCGGCGCCGGCGTCGTGGGCGAACGCGCCCTCGTACCCGCCGACGCCGGCCAGCCGCAGGGTGGGGGCGCGCCGGACGGCCTCGGCGACCTCCCGGGCCTCGTCGACGCCGCGGGCGCCGGTGCGGCCGCCGGGGCCGCCGAGTTCGACGAGCACCTCGACGGGCCGTTCGGCGCCGGCCGCGCGCAGCGCCCCGTCCATCAGCCGGACGCTGTCGACGCCGTCCACCCAGGTGAGGAAGGCGAAGGAGGGGTCGGCGGCCAGTTCGCCGGCGATCCAGGCCAGGCCGGCCGGGTCGAGCGGGGTGTTGGCGAGGAACACCCGCTCGACGCCGAAGGCGCGGGCGACGCGGACCTGCGGGAGGTTGGCGAGGGTGATGCCGTGGCTTCCGGCGTCCAGCTGGGCCTTCCAGAGGGCGGGCGCCATGGTGGTCTTGCCGTGCGGGGCGAGCGCGACGCCCGCGTCGGCGCACCAGGCGGCCATGGTGCGCAGGTTGTGGTCGAGCGCGCCGGCGTCGAGGGTGAGCAGCGGGGTGCCGAGGTCGTCCAGGGTCGGGCCGTCGGCGAGGTACCGGCGCACGGTACGGCCGTGGGCGGCGGGCGGCAGCGCCTTGAACCGCCAGTCCAGGACCTCCTCGGCGAGGGCGGCGACCCGGCCGCCGTCGATCCCGGGCCCGCCGCGGCCGCTCGCGAACGTCTGATCCACCGTCTTCCTCCCTCTCGGCCGTCCGGGGCCCGTACGGCCCGGTGGCGTTGCAACATGCGCAACGAGGGTTGCACATGCTGGCACCCCGGTTCTAGCATCGGCGCCGGACGAAGGTCAACGGCCACCCGGACCGCCCGGCCCGGACCCGGCACGCCGCCGGAGCCCGGCCCGACGCACCACCCGGGACCGCACCGGACGCACCACCCGGCCCGGGACCGACGCCCCGGGCCGAGCCCGACCAACCGCCCGGAGCCAGGCCCGACGGGCGCACCGGCCGCACCCGGCGGCCGACCGCCGGACACGAGGAGCCCCACACGATGGCAGCACAGGAGACCGCCCCCACCGCCGAGGCGGTGTGCGTGGGCGAGTCGATGGCCGTCCTGCTGCCGGACCGGCCGGGCCCCCTGGAGACCGTGGAGAACTTCCGGCTGTCCGTCGGCGGCGCGGAGTCCAACGTGGCGGGCACCCTCGCCGCCCTCGGGGTGCGCAGCGCCTGGATCAGCCGGGTCGGCGAGGACGGCTTCGGCCGCCGGCTGACCGGCGAGCTGGCCGGACGCGGGGTGGACGTCTCGGCCGTCGCGGTGGACCCGCACCGCCCGACCGGCGTCTACCTCAAGGAGGTCGGCGGGCGCACCGGCCACCGCCACGACCTGGGCCACGGCCGCAGCCGGCTGCACTACCACCGCCGCGGTTCGGCGGCCTCGGCCCTCTCCCCCGCGCTGCTGGACGACCCGGCTGCGGCCCGGCTGCTGGACGGCGCCCGGCTGCTGCACCTGTCCGGGATCACGGCCGCGCTCTCCGAGGACTGCCTGGCGCTGCTGCGCACCCTGCTCGACCCGGGGCGCCGCCGCCCCGGCCGCCTGGTCAGCTTCGACCTGAACTGGCGTCCCGCGCTCTGGCACGGGCGGGACCCGGAGGTGCTGCCGCCGCTGCTGGACGCCTGCGACCTGCTGCTGCTGGGCGCGGACGAGGCGGAGGCCGCCTTCGGCGCCGGTGACCCGCGGGAACTGCGCCGGCTCTTCCCGTCCCCGGCGACCCTGGTGGTCAAGGACGCCGACCGGGTGGTCACCGCGCTGGAGCGGGACGGCACGGCGGTGTCGGAACCGGCGCTGTCCGTCGAGGTGGTGGAGGCGACCGGCGCCGGCGACGCCTTCGCCGCCGGCTACCTGGCGGGCACCCTGCGCGGACTGGACCAGCGCCGCCGCCTGCGGCTGGGCCACCTCAGCGCGGCCTGCGCGCTGACCGCCCCCACCGACCAGGGCGAGCCGCCGCCCGAGCCGGTGGTCGCGGCCCTGCTCGGCGCCTCCGCCCGGGACTGGTCGGCGACCAGGGTCTCGGCGGATGGCATCGTGTCCCCCGTCCTGCCCGCGCCGGGCCCTCGACCGGCCGCGTCCCTTGGAGCACGATGAGCCAGACCGTCACCCGCGCCCTGCGCATCCTCGCCGAGCTCGGCGAGGGCGAACGCTCCCTCGACCAGCTGGCCGAGGTGCTGGGGGTGCACAAGACCACCGTGCTGCGCCTGCTGCAGAGCCTCGAAGAGGAACGTTTCGTCTACCGCGACCCCGCCTACCGCTACCACCTGGGCGCCGGTCTGTTCGCCCTGTCGGGTCTGGCGCTGGAGCAGCGCGGGGTGCGCCGGATCGCCGCACCGCACCTCGCCGAGCTGAACGCGGCCACCGGACAGACCGTCCACCTGGCCGCGTACGAGGGCGGCGAGGTCGTCTACATCGACAAGTACGACTCCCGGCACCCGGTGCGGATGTACTCCCGGATCGGCCTGCGGGCGGCCCTGCACAGCGCGGCGGTCTCCAAGGTACTGCTGGCCGACCTGCCGGTGGCCGAGCGGCGCCGGGTGGTGGCGGGGATCGACTTCGTCCCGCACACCGCCCGCACCCTGACCACGCCCGAGGCCCTGCTCGCCGAGCTGGAGAAGGTCGCCGCGCAGGGCTGGGCGCAGGACCACGCCGAGCACGAGGCGTTCATCAACTGCGTGGCCGCCCCGATCCGCGACGCCACCGGCCGGGTGGTCGCGGCGGCCTCCATCTCGGTGCCCGACGTGGTCCTCCCGTACGAGCAGGTGCTGGAGCTGCTGCCGCAGCTGCTCGCCACCACCCGGGCGGTCTCCGCCGACTGCGGCCAGCACCCCCGCACCGGCTGAGCGCCGGGCCCGCACCCCGCGGCGCCGGGCCCGCACCGCTCAACACCAAGCCCGCCCCCCAAGCACCGGGACACCCCGGCCGTCCGGAACCAACGAGGAAGCGCATGAGCGAGAAGACCGAGATCCGCACCACCGGCGCCCCCGCCCCGGCCTGGATGTTCTCCCAGGGCGTCCGCAAGGGCCCGATCCTCCAGGTCTCCGGCCAGGGCCCGCAGGACCCGGCGACCGGCGAGTACCTGTACCACGGCGACGTGAAGGCGCAGACCCGCCGCACGCTGGAGAACGTGAAGGCGATCGTCGAGGCGGGCGGCGCGAGCATCGAGGACGTGGTGATGTTCCGCGTCTACCTGACCGAGCGCGCACACTTCCCGCTGATGAACGAGGTCTACGCCGAGTTCATCGCGGAGAACATCGCACCCGGCGGGGTGAAGCCCTGCCGCACCACGATCTTCGTCGAACTGCCGCAGGAGCCGATGCTGGTGGAGATCGACGCCCAGGCGGTCATCGGCTGACCGGCCGCACCGGGGCCCGGTCCACCACCGGGCCCACCGGGCCCACCCGCACCTCCGGCGGGCTTGCCGCCACCCCTCCGATTCATTAGGTTAGGCTCACCTAACCAATCGGAGGTCCCGCCATGAGCCCGTTCGCCGACGACGAGGTGACCGAGGTGCCCGAACCCACGGCCGCCGAGCGGGTCCACAGCCTGCTCACCGCCACCACCTCCCTGGTGATCCGGGCCTGCGGCGAGCACCACGCACTGGACACCCCCGTCTCGGCGCACGGCTCCCGACTGCGCCTGGGCGCGCCGATCGACGCGCCGCTCACCATCGCCGCCGCCCGCGAGAGCGAAGGCCTCGCCGTCGTCCTGGACCTCACCGACGTCGCCCCCGTCGCCGTCCGCGACCGGGTGCGCGGCCGGCTCACCCTCGCCGGCCGGCTGCGCCCGGCCCACCTCACCGACGACGGCCTCGGCGTCCACCTCTTCCTGGACGTCGCGCACGCCGTGCTCTCCACCCCGTACGGCACCACCGCGATGACCGGCGCCGATCTGGCCCTGGCCGCGCCGGACCCGCTGGCCCGGTACGAGGCCCCGCTGCTCACCCACCTCGCCGACGACCACCCGGACGCCCTCGCCACGCTCACCCGGCTGATCGACCCGAACCTGCTCGCCGAGCGGCCCGAGGTGCGCCCGCTCGCCCTCGACCGGTACGGCCTGGTGCTGCGCCTGGACCACCCGCACGGGCACCGCGACGTCCGCCTGGTGTTCCCCGAACCCGCCCGGAACACCGAGGAGTTCGGCCACCGGGTGCACGATCTGCTGACCGCCGCCCAGCGCGCGCTGCCCGCCCACCACTGGTGAACGGCCGCGGCCCCCACCGGCGAACGGCCCCGCCTGATGAACCGGCCCCGGCGCTTCGGCACGGGGCGGAACGGCGGCACCCGGGGGCCGGAAAAACGGGCGACCGGGCCGGAACCACGAGGAGGAGATCCTCGCGATTCCGACCCGGTCGAAGGGGGCGTTCCCCAGGGCGTGTCCCCCACGCCCTACGCCCGTGGATCCACTGGGGCGGCGATCACCCGGTCGGGCGGTCACCCGACATGACCATCCCGGATGGTCGTTCGCCCCGCACCCAGCGGTGGTCCGGGAAGGGTCAGAGCGCCACGCCGTGCGCGCGCAGGTAGGCGATCGGGTCGATGTCCGAGCCGTACTCCGAGCCGGTGCGGATCTCGAAGTGCAGGTGCGGGCCGGTCACGTTGCCGGTCGCGCCCGACAGGCCGATCTGCTGGCCGACGGTGACGGTCTGACCGATCTTGACGCCGATCACGGACAGGTGCGCGTAGTGGGCGTACTTGCCGTCGGCGAGCTTGATCTCGACCTCGTTGCCGTAGGCGCCGCCGTTGCCGGCCTTGACCACGGTGCCGGCGCCGACCGCCTTCAGCGGGGTGCCGGTGGCGGCGGAGAAGTCGACACCGGTGTGGTGGCCGGAGGACCACATGGAGCCGGCGACGCCGTAGGCGGTGCCGATGCGCGGGTTGGCCAGCGGGGCGGTGAAGCCGGAGGCGGCGGCCGCGACCGGGGTGGCCACCTGGGTGGCGGCCGGGGCGGCGGGCTTGGCGGCCTGGACCGGCTTCGGCGCGACGGACGGGGCGGCGGGCTTCGCGGCCGGAGCGGCCGGCTTGGTGGCCGGGGCGGCGGGCTTCGCGGCGGGAGCGGCGGGCTTCGCGGCGGGAGCCGCGGGCTTCGGGGCCGGAGCGGCCGGCTTGGCCGAGTCCGCGGAGGTCTGCGGCTTGGGGGCCTCGGCCGGCGCGGCGGCCTTGGCGCCCAGGGCGAGCTGCTGGCCCGGGAAGATCAGGTTCGGGTTGGAGCCGACGACCGAGCGGTTGTGCTCGTACAGCGCCTGCCAGCCGCCCTCGACGTGCTTGGCGGCGGCGATCTTCGACAGGGAGTCCCCGCCGGCGACCTTGTAGCTCTCCTCGGCGGCCGGCTTCTCGGCCGGCTTCTCCGCCGGCTTCTCGGCCACCACGACGGCGTCGTGGCTGGTGGCACCGGTCCAGGTGGCGGCCTGTACGGGCTGGGCCTGGGCGGCCGGCGCGGTGTGGGCCTGGGCGGTGACCGCGGTCACGAGGGGAAGGGCGAACGCGGCGCCGGTGACGGCGGTGGCGATGCCGATGCGGACGGCGCGGGGCAGGGCGGAACGACGGGCGTGAGCGGCCATGGCAGATTTCCTCTCCGACGCCTGCGAGGTGAGCTGTCGGGTTCGGGCTGGAGTTGCCCGGCCGCAAGCGCGGCTTCACCCCAAGCCGGACCGTGAATTCAGGTCCGGCGACTTACCTGTGGTTCCCCCGCTCCTGCCGTACAGAGTTCAGTTCGTACCACCGGGCAGCGGCAGGACTAGGCGTTCCACCCGGTGGCCACCCGGGCCATCGCCGGGCGGTCGCTGAACTAAAACCCATCCGTCCGGGCGAAGCAATGTCGATCTCCCGAATCCGGGGAAATCGGTCGGAATGCCGTGACACTCCGGATGATCCGCTGCACAGTACGTGCACGATTCGATTACCCCGCGCGCTGGATCACTGCCGCTGCGCCGATTTCGGCGGCAGTGCGCACACGATCACCTACGGACCGCCATCCCCCGACACACCACCGGTGACCCTTGTCACGTGGGCCCCCGGGGCGCACCATCGGGCCGTGGCTACTGACGAGGCCGGCACCCTGCGCCTGGGCACCGCGCGGGGCCGCTGGGTACTGCTGGCGACGGTGCTCGGCTCCAGCATGGCGATGCTCGACGGCACGGTGGTGAACGTCGCGCTGCCCCGGATCGGCGCCGATCTCGGGGCCCCGCTGGCCGCCCTCCAATGGACCCTCAACGCCTATCTGCTGACGCTGGCGGGGCTGATCCTGCTGGGCGGCGCGCTCGGCGACCGCTACGGCCGGCGCCGGATCTTCCTGCTCGGCGTCGCCTGGTTCGCCGCCGCCTCGGCGGCCTGCGCCGCCGCGCCCACCATCGAGGTGCTGGTCGCCGCCCGCGCCCTGCAGGGCATCGGCGGGGCGCTGCTGACCCCGGGTTCGCTGGCGATGCTCCAGGCCGTGTTCCATCCGGAGGACCGCTCCCGCGCGGTCGGCCTCTGGTCGGGCCTGGGCGGGGTGTCGGCGGCGGTCGGCCCGTTCCTCGGCGGCTGGCTGGTGGACGGCCCCGGCTGGCGGTGGATCTTCCTGCTGAACGTCCCGCTCGCCGTCGTGGTGATCGTGGTGGCCGCCCGACACGTCCCGGAGAGCCGCGACGAACGCGCCACCGGCCGCTTCGACGTGGCCGGCGCGGTGCTCGCCGCCCTCGCCCTCGGCTCCCTCACCTACGCGCTGACCGCCGCCGGCGAGGGCCTGGGCCCGCGGGTGTGGCTGAGCGGCGCGGCCGGACTGCTGCTCGGCACGGCCTTCGTCCTGGTCGAGCGCCGCCGGGCGGAGCCGATGCTGCCGCCGGAGCTGTTCGCCTCCCGGCTGTTCACCTCCGTGAACCTGGTCACCCTCTGCGTGTACGCGGCGTTCAGCGGGATCTTCTTCCTGCTGATGGTGCAGCTGCAGATCGTCTCCGGCTTCGCCCCGCTCACCGCCGGGCTGGCGCTGCTGCCGACCACCCTGCTGATGCTGACGCTCTCCGCCCGGGCCGGCGAGCTCGGCAAGCGGATCGGCCCCCGGCTGCCGCTCACCGTGGGCCCGCTGCTCTGCGCGGCCGGGACGCTGCTGATGCTGCGGATCGGGCCCGGCGCCTCCTACTGGACGGACGTGCTGCCGGCCGTCACCGTGCTGGGCTGCGGGATGGTGCTGCTGGTGGCGCCGCTCACCGCGACGGTGCTGGCCGCGGTGGAGGTGCGCCGGGCGGGCATCGCCAGCGGGGTCAACAACGCCGCCGCCCGCGCCGCCGGACTGCTCGCGGTGGCCGCGCTCCCGGCGCTGGCCGGGCTGAGCGGCGAGGACTACCGGGTGCCCGCCGAGGTGGACGCGGCCTTCCGGACGGCGATGCTGATCTGCGCCGGGCTGCTGGTCACCGGCGGGCTGCTCGCCCTGACGACCGTACGCGGCAACGTGCTCGCGCCCGAGGACCGCCCGGTGGCGGAGCCGGACTGCCAGTGGTCCTGCGGCGCCGGCGCCCCGCCGCTGGACCCGGGGCACCCGGGGCGCAAGCGCGAGGGCCCCGCCACCGGTCCGGCGGCGGGGCCCTCGGAGGGCTGACGGATCGTCAGAGGATGTCGCCCGGAGCGTACTTGGCGGCCTCCGGGTAGGCGGCCGCGACGGCCTCGATCCGGCGGACCACCTCGGCGACCTGGGCGCCGGCCGCACCGGTGAAGGACAGCTTGTCCGCGAGCAGCGCGTCCAGGGCGGCCCGGTCCAGCGGGATCCGCCCGTCGTTCGCCAGACGGTCCAGCAGCTCGTTCTCACGGGCGCCGGCGCGCATGGCCAGCGCGGAGGCGACGGCGTGCTCCTTGATGACCTCGTGCCCGGTCTCCCGGCCGACGCCCGCGCGCACCGCGCCCATCAGCACCTTGGTGGTGGCCAGGAACGGCAGGTAGCGGTCCAGCTCGGTCTCGATCACGGCGGGGAAGGCGCCGAACTCGTCGAGGACGGTCAGGAAGGTCTCCAGCAGGCCGTCGAAGGCGAAGAAGGCGTCCGGCAGCGCGACCCGGCGCACCACCGAGCAGGAGACGTCGCCCTCGTTCCACTGGTCGCCGCCCAGCTCGGCGGTCATCGAGGCGTACCCGCGCAGGATGACGGCCAGGCCGTTCACGCGCTCGCAGGAGCGGGTGTTCATCTTGTGCGGCATCGCGGAGGAGCCGACCTGGCCCTCCTTGAAGCCCTCGGTGACCAGCTCGTGGCCGGCCATCAGGCGGATGGTCTTGGCCAGGCTGGACGGCGCGGCGGCCAGCTGGACCAGCGCGGTCAGCACCTCGAAGTCCAGCGAGCGCGGGTAGACCTGGCCGACGCTGGTGAGCACGTTCTCGAAGCCGAGGTGGCCGGCGACCCGGCGCTCCAGCTCGGCGAGCTTGTCGGTGTCGCCGCCGAGCAGGTCCAGCATGTCCTGGGCGGTGCCGACCGGGCCCTTGATCCCGCGCAGCGGGTAGCGGGCGATCAGCTCCTCCAGACGGCGGAAGGCGACCAGCAGCTCGTCGGCGACGGTCGCGAAGCGCTTGCCGAGGGTGGTCGCCTGGGCGGCGACGTTGTGCGAGCGGCCGGCCATGACCAGCTCGGAGTGCTGGGCGGAGAGCCGGCCCAGGCGCACCAGGACGGCGACCGTGCGGTCCCGCACGTGCTCCAGGGACTGCCGGATCTGCAGCTGCTCGACGTTCTCGGTCAGGTCCCGGGAGGTCATCCCCTTGTGGATCTGCTCGTGGCCGGCGAGCTCGCTGAACTCCTCGATCCGGGCCTTCACGTCGTGGCGGGTGATCCGCTCACGGGCGGCGATCGAGTCGAGGTCGACCTGGTCGAGGACCCGCTCGTAGTCGGCGACGGCGTCGGCCGGGACCTCGACACCGAGGTCCTGCTGGGCCTTCAGGACGGCGAGCCACAGGTGGCGCTCAAGGACCACCTTGTGCTCGGGGGACCAGAGCTGGGCCAGGGTCGCCGAGGCGTACCGGGAGGCCAGGACATTGGGGATCTGGGGCTTCGCGCTCACGCTTCGCAAGCCTAACAGCCGAGGTCAGCCGAGACTGCGGCGGAACCCGTCCGACGCCCCCGGCCCCCGACCATCACGCCCCGCACCGCCTCCCGAACGCCTCAGCCCGCGCGGCCGCTGAGCACCGGCAGCACCTGGGAGCAGATCGAGTGCAGCGCGACCTTCTGCTCGTCGCTCATCGTGGCGAGCGCCTGGTGGGTGCGGGCCATCTCGTCGCGGATCAGGCCCAGGATCGCCCGGCCCCGCTCGGTGATCACCACGATCTTCACCCGGCGGTCGCCGGCCGCCGCCTCGCGGTTGGCCAGCCCCAGCGACTCCAGCCGGTCGACGATCCCGGTGACGTTGGAGGCGTCACAGCCGAGCCGTCCCGCCAGCGCCCGCATCGGCACCGGCTCGCGGACCGCGCCCAGCGCCTTGGCCTGCGAGGAGGAGAGCCCGTGTCGGGCGGCGGCGGCGGCGAAGTCCTGGAAATAGGCGGCGCCGACCGCCGCCAGCGACTCCATCAGCTCGCCTTCGGTCGGTACGGTCGTCGTCGATCTCGAACCCATGGGGCCAGGGTACGTCCGAATGCTTCAGCAACTCAAGCTTTGACCACAGCAAAGGTCCCGCCGCCAACCGACGGCACCCCGCCCGGCCGCTGTCCCGGCCGCCGCCGCGGCGTCCGCTACAACACCAACTGGTCGAAGAGCCGCCGGAGTTCCGTCTCCGGGTCACCGGTCAGACCGGTGTGCACCGGCCCCGGCTGGACGATCGCGCTGCGCGGCGCCGTCAGCCAGCGGAACCGCTGCCCCGGGTTGTCCACCGCGGCCGGACCGGCGGCCGGCCCGCCCGCGCACACCGCCTCGATGCCGTGCAGCGCCCGGCGCACCCCGGCCACGTCGGCCACCGGGTCCAGCGCCAGCAGCCGCGCCTGGTCCAGGTGCGTCCGGGCGGCCAGGTGCGCGCTCTGCCGGCAGTACAGCAGCACCCCGACGTTGACGCACTCCCCGCGCTCCACCCGGGGCACCGCCCGGATCACCGCGTACTCGTAGTCGTACAGCTCGACGGTGGCCGGCAGCGCGGCCGGCACCGGCCCGGTCATGCGGACACCTCCGGAAGCTCCGGCAGCCAGTCACGCGGACCGGCCAGCCGTTCGGTCAACTGGGCCCGGTACGCGGCGCGTACCGCCTCGGGCGAGTCGAATCCGGGCTCGTCCACCAGCCAGACGTCCGGGATCCGCGCCACCGCCTCGCCGATCGCCGCCTCCGCGAGCGGGGCGAGCACCTTGTCGGCGGCCGCGAGGTCCGGCTCGGCGCGCAGCAGGGCGTGGTCCGAGGCGTCGTACCCGCGGCGGGTCCAGGCGGCCGCGCCGGCCCAGTTGTGATGGAAGATCAGGCTGGCGCCGTGGTCGATCAGCCGCAGCCCGCCGGTGGCGACCAGCAGGTTGGGGTTGCGCCAGGAGCGGTCGACGTTGCCGATCAGCGCGTCGAACCAGAGCACCTGACCCGCCAGCACCGGATCGACGTCGAAGCAGAGCGGGTCGAAGTTGAGCGCCCCGCTGACGAAGGCCATGCCGAGGTTGGTGCCCCCGCTGGCCCGCATCTGGTCCTGGATCTGCGGATCGGGCTCGCTGCGGGCGAGCACCGGGTCGAGGTCGACGGTCACCAGCTCCGGTACGGGCAGGCCCAGTCGGCGGCCCAGTTCACCGGCGAGCACCTCCGCGACCAGCGCCTTGCGGCCCTGCGCGGCACCGACCCACTTCAGCGCGTACAGCCGCCGGTCGTCGGCCTCGACCAGGCCCGGCATCGAGCCGCCCTCCCGCAGTGGCGTCACGTACCGGATCGCCGTCACCTCTGGTAGCACGCCCGACAGCCTAACCGCCCCGCGCACCCCGGGCTCCCCCACGCCCTCACCCGGCCCGCAGCGCCACCACCCCGCCCCGACCCCCGACACCCCACCACCACCCCGCCCTGCCCCCACCTCTCCCCACCCGCGCGACCCGCCCCGGTGGCAGCCCCCGCTGCTCCGTGCGAGTGTGGCGGACAGTAGTGACCCCGGACCCTGCACGCAGGACCCGCACTGTAAGGGATGAGCGATGGAACGACCTCGGATCCTGATCGTGGGCGGCGGCTTCGCCGGACTGGAGTGCGCTCGCCGCCTCGAACGCAAGCTCGCGCCCTCGGAGGCGGAGATCTCGCTGGTCACGCCGTTCGGCTACCAGCTCTACCTTCCCCTGCTCCCCCATGTCGCGGCCGGCGTCCTGACCCCGCAGTCCGTCGCGGTCTCCCTGCGCCGTACGCTGCGCCGCACCCACATAGTCCCCGGCGGGGCGATCGGCGTCGATCCCCGCTCCAAGGTCTGCGTGGTCCGCAAGATCACCGACGAGGTGGTCGCCCAGCGCTACGACTACCTGGTGCTCGCGCCCGGCAGCGTGACCCGCACCTTCGACATCCCGGGCCTGACCGACTACGCCCGCGGTATGAAGACCCTCGCCGAGGCCACCTACGTCCGCGACCACGTGATCTCCCAACTCGACCTGGCCTCGGCCACCCTGGACCAGCACGAGCGCGAGTCCCGGCTGCAGTTCGTGGTGGTCGGCGGCGGCTACGCGGGCACCGAGACGGCCGCCTGTCTGCAGCGGCTGACCACCGCCGCCGCCCGCCGCTACCCGCGGCTGGACGCCCGGCAGATCAAGTGGCACCTGATCGACATCGCCCCGAAGCTGATGCCCGAACTCGGCGACGCCCTGGGCACCACCGCGCTCCAGGTGCTGCGCGGCCGCGGCATCGAGGTGTCGCTGGGCGTCTCGGTGGCCGAGGTCGGCGCCGAGTCGGTCAAGTTCACGGACGGCAGGGTGCTCCCCTGCCGGACCCTGATCTGGACGGCCGGCGTGACGGCGAGCCCGCTGATCGGCACGCTGGACGCGGAGACGGTCCGCGGCCGGATCGCGGTGACGGCGGAGATGCGGGTGCCCCAGTTCGAGGGCGTGTTCGCGCTCGGTGACGCCGCCGCGGTGCCGGACCTCGCCAAGGGTGACGGCGCGGTCTGCCCGCCGACCGCCCAGCACTCCGCCCGGCAGGGCCGCGCGGTGGCGCACAACGTGATCGCGGCGCTGCGCAACCAGCCGCTGGAGCCGTACTACCACAAGGACCTCGGCCTGGTCGTCGACCTCGGCGGCAAGGACGCGGTGTCCAAGCCGGTGGGTGTGGAGCTGAAGGGCGTGCCGGCCCAGGTGGTGGCCCGCGGGTACCACCTGATGGCGATGCGCACCAATGCCGCCAAGTTCCGGGTGGGCGCCAACTGGCTGCTGAACGCGACCGCCGGCGACGACTTCGTGCGCACCGGGTTCCTGGCCCGCCAGCCCGCCCGGCTGCGCGACTTCGAGTACACCGACGCCTATCTGACGAAGGATCAGGTGCGGGCGCACGCCCAGGCGCTGCTCGCCAAGGGCTGACCGGCCCACCCGGGGAGCCCCCTCGCCGTGTCGGCGAGGGGGCTCCCCGCTGCGCTCGCACCCGGCCCTGAGCGCAGTTCGCGCCCGCCCCGAGCACGGCTCCCCGGGCGCGGCACCCGCTACCGGGCGAGCAGGTACATCCCGCTCGCGTCCCGGCCCGCCGTGTTGCGGCAGGACCAGTTGCCGCTCGGCTTGCCGTACATCAGCGTCAGGCAGCCGCCGAGGGCGGCCTGCCCGTAGTAGTTAGGGTGCATGGACTCCTGGACGGTGCCCTGGGAGGCGCTGAGTCCGGCGTCGACGAAGCGCGCCCACTCGCTGGTGGTGGCCGAGGGCGGTGTGGTCGAGGTGGCCTGCCGGGTCGCCGTGGAGCACACCTCGCGGCCCTGCATCATGTCGGCCAGGTCCATGAACTGCACGCCCTTCGCGGCGGCGACGGCGGCGAGTTCACGCGAGATCTGCGGCACCATCGAGTCGCGCGCCCAGTCGGCGTCCGCGTTCCAGAAGGGGCAGCCACCGGTGTCGCCGCGGCTCCAGCCGCTCTCGGGGTAGCGCATCTCCGAGCTGCGCGGGATCGGTGAGGGGTAGGACTGCAGCACGATCCGGTAGTCGCCGGCCGTGTAGCCGGCGCCGGACATCACCGCGCGGATCTCGTCGATCGCCTTGCGGACCCCGGCCATCGCGGCGGGCATCCGCTGGTCGATCGCCGACTGCTGGTCGTCGTGGCAGTAGGACCACCAGATCAGGTAGTCCTTGGCGCAGGTCTCGATGACGTCCGCGAAGCCCAGGTCGTTGCCGCCGATGGACAGGGTGACCAGCTTGACGTTGTTGGCCGCCGCGACGGCGGCGAGCTGGTCGGCCTGCGGGGCCTCGCCCTTGAAGGACTGGCCCCCGTTGGCGGCGCGGAACACGTTGGCGGTGACGGCGCCCGAGCAGGCCAGGTTGATCTGGGTCTGCGTGACGGTCGGGGCGCTGCGCACCTCGGCCACGTCCGAGCGGTCGCACCCGCTCGCGTACGTGGCGCCGTAGACCCGGGCGGGGTCGTAGGCGCTGCCGGTCCAGGCGCGGTCGGTACCGGCCCGGCTGCCGCCGGTGGCCAGGGAGTTGCCCTTCCAGCGACCGGCCTCGCCGGAGATGTAGCTGTCGCCGAGGGTGACGCTGGCGGTCGGGCCGGCGGGCACGGCGGCCCGGGCCGGGGTCGCCGCCCCGAGCAGGCCGGCGGCGCCGAGCGGCAGGGACAGGGCGGCGGCGATGAGTCGCCGGGTGAAGCGGGCGGTTCTGCTGGTGCGGGTACGGCCTGGAGAGCTTTCGGGCACGGCGGAACTCCTGCGGTCGGTCTCGCCCGATGTGTGGGGACGGGGAGACACGGGTGTGAGGGTGTGCCGCCGGCCGGTGGCGCGATGAAGATGACATGCCCGCGCTTGTTACCGCTAGGTATCTGCACGAGGTTTCTCGCTGCGCCACCGGACCGTTCAGATGAGTCGCGAACCGCCCTCCCCCGCCCCCAGTACGGCCGCGACGTCCTCGGCCAGCCGCCGGGCGTCCGCCGGGTCCAGCGTCGCCGTGGTCAGCCGCAGCCCCGGCGGGGACTGCAGCCGGTAGCGGGCGCCCGGCGCCGCGACCCAGCCGCGCTGCACCAGCGCGGCCAGCGCGGTGGTCTCGTCCGCCACGGGCACCCAGACGTTCAGCCCGCTGGCGCCGTACGCGGCGACGCCCCGCGCGGCCAGTTCGCCGAGCAGCGCGTCCCGCCGGCGCCGGTACGCGGCGGCCACCTCGGCCGCGGGGGCCGCGTCGGCGCGCCACAGCTCCGCGACGGTGCGCTGCAGCAGGTGGCTGACCCAGCCGGCGCCCAGCCGCTGGCGGCCCAGCACCCGGCCCATGGTGTCGGCGTCGCCCACCGCGACCGACAGCCGCAGGTCCGGCCCGTACGCCTTGGCGGACGAGCGCACCACCGCCCAGTGGGCGTGTCCGGCCCCGGCCAGCGCGTGGTACGCCTGGTCGACGATGCCGTGGCCGTGGTCGTCCTCGATCACCAGCGCGCCGGGGTGGCCGGCCAGCACGGCCCGCAGCTCGCCGGCCCGGTCGGCGGTCAGCGCGGCGCCGGTGGGGTTCTGCGCCCGGCTGGTGACGATCACCGCGCGGGCGCCGGCCGCCAGCGCCTCGGCGAGCTCCGCGGGCAGCGGGCCCTCGTCGTCCAGCCGGACCGGCAGCAGGCGCAGGCCCAGCGCGGGCAGCAGGTCGAGCAGGCTGCCCCAGCCCGGGTCCTCGACGGCGACGGCGTCCCCGGGGCGCAGCCGGGCGGCGAGGATGCGCTCGATGGTGTCCAGCGCCCCCGAGGCGATGGCGAGCGCCCCGTCCGGGATCCCGTCGGCCCGGAAGGCGGCGCGGGCGAGGGCGAGCAGTTCGGGGTCGGCGGCGGGACGGCCGTACAGCACGGGTGCGCGCCGGGCGTCCTCGGCGGCCGCGGTGAGTGCGGCGGTCAGGTCGGGCAGCAGGGCCGGGTCGGGGTTGCCGTCGGAGAGGTCGCGGGCGTGCGGGGGGACGGGCAGGCGGATCTGGTCGCGCGGGGTGAGCGCGGGCCGGGGCCGGATCCGGCTGCCCTTGCGGCCGGCGGTCTCGATGACGCCGCGGTCGCGCAGCAGGCGGTAGGCGGCGGCGACGGTGTTGGGGTTGACGCCCAGCTCGGCGGCGAGGTCGCGCAGCGGGGGCAGCGCGGTGCCCGGGGCGAGCCGGCCGTCGCTGACGCCCTGTTCGATGCCGGCCGCGATATCGCTGGCGCGCCGACCCTTGATCGGATAGTCTCCTAGCACAAAACCGATTATGCACTAGTACATAGAGGTTGTCATGCCGGACGCGACACCGACCCCCGCCTCCTACGCCCGTACCCCGGGCACCACGCCGACCCGCTACCGGGACCGGGCCACCTGGGAGAAGGAGAGCATCCACGCCATCCTCGACGCCGGCTACCTCTGCCACCTCGGATTCATCGCCGACGGCGCGCCCGTGGTGCTGCCCACCATCTACGCCCGGGTCGGCGAGCGCCTCTACATCCACGGCTCCACCGGCAGCCGCCCGCTGCGCGGCGCCTCCGGCGGGCAGGGCCTCGCGGTCTGCGTGACCGTCACCCACGTCGACGCCCTGGTGCTGACCAAGTCGGCCTTCAACCACTCCGTCAACTTCCGCTCGGTGGTGGCGCACGGCACGGCCCATCAGGTCACCGACCCCGAGGAACTGCGGATCGCGCTGGACGCGCTGGTCGACCAGACCGTGCCCGGCCGCTCCGCCGAGGTCCGGCCCGCCAACGCCAAGGAGCTGGCCGCCACCGCCGTGATCCGCCTCGACCTGGACGAGGTGTCCGCCAAGACCCGCGACGACGGCGCCGACGACGACCCGGCCGACCTCGACCTCCCCCACTGGGCCGGCGTCGTACCGGTCACCGGCGGCCACGGCACGCCCGTGCCGGCCGACCACACCACCGTCCCGCTGCCCGCGCACCTGCGCGCGTTCACCGCCTGAGGGGCCGTCCGATGCTGATCCGCTCCTGGGACCGCGGCGACGAGGCCGAGTGGCGGGCCTGGCTCGCCCAGGGCCGCGACTTCGGCCTGCTCGCCGCGAACGGCCCGGCCGGCGAGGGGCCCGTCCTGGTCCCCACCCACTTCCTGCTGGACGCCGACCGCGGCGAGATCCTGCTCCACCTCGCCGCCCCCAACCCGCTGCTCACCGCCGTCCGCGCCGACCCCCAGGTCACCCTCGCGGTCACCGACGACTACGCCTACGCCCCCGGCCACTGGCGCGGCGAGCCCGGCACCCCGACCAGCTACTACGCCTCGGTGCACTTCCACTGCACCGCGGAGGTCGTCGCCGACCCGGCCGGCAAGGCCGAGATCCTCAACCGCCAGCTCGCGCACTTCCAGCCGGAGACCCCGCAGGTGCGGGTGACCCCGGGCGAGGGCGAGTTCTCGCGCCTGCTCCCGGGCCTGCGCGGGCTGCGGCTGACGGTCCGCGAGGTGCGCGCCAAGTTCAAGTACGACGACAAGAAGCCGGTCGCCGACCAGTACGCGATCGCCGGCCGCCTCACCGACCGCGGCCTGCCCGGCGACGCCGGCGTCCGCGGCCAGCTGCTGCGCCGCAACGCCCGCCGCTCCTGACCGGCCGCACCCCCGCCGGCGCACCACCCGGGCCGCGCGCCGGAGGAGATGGGCTGAGCCCCGCCGCCGTCCGTCGCCCGGGGCCGCGCCCTCGGCTTCCTCCACGGCCACCTGGCCTGATGTGATCGGTCAGCACCGTAAATCGACTGGACAGCTGTCCGCACCCCCCGCATAGTCACGGAATGCGAAGCCATCCCTCCCCCCGATCCCGCTTCGCCTGGGCCGGGCGCAACTACCGCATCCAGACCGCCGCCACCGTGATCAGCGGCCTCGGCAACGCGGGCGCCCCGATCGCGACGGCCTTCGCGGTCCTGGAGAGCGGCGGCTCGACCACCGAGGTCGGGTACGTCACCGCGGCCCGCCTGGTCCCGGTCGTCCTGCTGCTGATGGTCGGCGGCGCGCTCGCCGACCGGCTGCCGCGCCACCTGGTGATGGTGGCGGCCAACCTGTTCAACGCCGCCTCCCAGGCCCTGCTGGCCGTCCTGGTGCTCAGCGGTGACGTCCGGCTGTGGCAGCTGATCGTGCTCTCCGCGGCCGGCGGGGCGGGCCACGCCTTCTACGCGCCCGCCTCCGAGGGCATGATCATGCAGAGCGTGGCGCCCGAGCACGCCACCCGCGCGTTCTCGGTGTTCCGGATGGCGCTCAACTCCGCGCAGATCGGCGGCATGGCGGCCGGCGGCGCGCTGACCGCCGCCGTCGGGCCCGGCTGGGTGCTGGCGCTGGACGCCGGCTGCTTCCTGGCCGCCGCCGGTCTGCGGTTCTTCATGGAGAACGAGCAGGCCCCGGCCGCCGCCGGCGGCGGCATGCTGCGCGACCTGCGCGAGGGCTGGGACGAGTTCACCTCCCGCCGCTGGCTCTGGGTGATCGTGCTGCAGTTCGCCGTCCTGATGGCCTGCATCACGGCCGTCGAGGCCGTGTACGGGCCGATCGTGGCGAAGGAGCGGCTGGGCGGGGCCCGGGCCTGGGGGCTGGCGCTGGCCGCCCACGGGGTCGGCCTGGTGGCGACCGGGGTGCTCATGGTCCGCTGGCAGCCGCGCCGCCTCCTGCTGGCCGGCAACTGGGGCGTCTTCCTGTTCGGGGTGCCCGCGGTCGCCCTGGCGCTGGCGGCCCCGCTGCCGGTGCTGGTGGTCGCGATGTTCCTGTCCGGCGCCGGGGTGACGGTCTTCGGCGTCAACTGGATGATCGCCCTCCAGCAGGAGATCCCGGCCGAGATGTTCTCCCGGGTCGCCGCGTACGACCACCTGGGTTCGCTCTCGCTGTCACCGGTCGGCACCGCGCTGGCCGGCCCGGCGGCGACCGCGCTCGGCCTCTCGGGGGCGCTCTGGGCCTGCGCCGCGCTCTGCCTGCTGCTGAGCGCCGTGGTGCTGCTCGAACCCCAGGTCCGCCGGCTCTCCCGCCGGACCCCGACCGACGGCCCCACCCCGACCCCCACCCCCGCCGAGCCCGCCCCGGCCACCCCCTGAATGCCCTCCGCCCGGCAACCACCGCCGCACCCCGCTCGTCCGACCAGGTGACACCACCGTCGTACGAGGGGGACGCCCGGGTGCCGAAACCACTGCTGTTCCTGGACGTCGACGGGGTCCTCAACCCGGTCCGCCCCGAACCCGGGGACGGATTCGACGCCCACACCCTGCTCGGCCACACCGTCCTGCTCTCCCCGCACCACGGCGCCTGGCTGCGCGAGCTGTCCGGCACGTACGAGCTGGTCTGGGCCACCGCCTGGGAGGGGCACGCCAACGAGCACATCGGCCCGGCGATCGGCCTGCCCGAGCTGCCGGTGGTCCGTTTCAGGGGCTACGTCCCGCGACCCGGTGACCCCCGGGTGCCGCTGATGGAGCTGTTCTCCGCCCACAAGTGGGCACCGCTGCTGCGCCACGCCGAGGGCCGCCCGTTCGCCTGGATCGACGACGTCATCCCGGGCCGGCTGGTCCGCGGCTCGCTCTGGCGCCGCGACCGGCTGCTGCTCCGGACCGACCCCGGCCTGGGGCTGGAACGCCACCACGTGGACCGGCTGCTCGCCCGCCCGCCGCGCGCCCGCGCCCTGGCGGCGCTCAGCCGGTGGGCAGCCAGCTGACGTGTCCGGCGAGCAGGGCGTAGCCGACGAAGGCCACGGTGTCGATCAGCGCGTGCGCCACCACCAACGGCATCACCCGGCCCCAGCGCTTGTACAGCAGGCAGAACACCGCGCCCATGACCATGTTGCCGACCAGTCCGCCGACCCCCTGGTACAGGTGGTAGGAGCCGCGCAGCACCGAGCTGGTCACCACGACGGCCGGCCAGGACCACCCCAACTGCCCCAGCCTGCGCACCAGGTAGCCGAGGACGACCACCTCCTCCAGGATGGCGTTCTGCCACGCGGAGGCGAGCAGCACCGGGATCCGCCACCAGACGTCCGGCAGCCCGGAGGGCGCCACGGTCAGGTTGTAGCCGGCCGCCTGGGAGGCCAGGTAGAGCGCCAGACCGGAGCCGCCGATCGCGGCGGCGACCGCGGCGCCCCGGCCGAGGTCCCGTAGCTTCTGGCCGAGGTCGAAGCCCAGCACCCGCAGCGAGGTGCCCTCACGGACCAGCAGGTAGCCGACCAGCACCACCGGCATCAGCCCGCGGGCGACGTAGTACAGCTGCCAGGCGAGGTCCAGCCAGGGCCGGCCGGGGGCGCGCGAGGTGTTGAGGGTGGCGACCTGCTGGCCGAGCTTCAGCTCCTCGGTCAGCGATCCGGTGAAGCTGATCAGCGCGCCGATGCCGCTGGCCCCGAGCGAGAGCCCGAGGACGATCAGCAGCTCCACGCCGAGCAGCCGGCGCGAGGGCCGGGCGTTCCCCGGTTCGGTCGAGGCGGTGGTCACGGGACGCTCCAGCAATCCGGCTCCGCTCCGGCCGTCGGCCGACCGCCGGAGCGGTCATCCTTCCACACCGCCCCGACGCGCCGACGCCGCGCACCGTGCCCGCCCCGGCACCGGCCGCCGTACCGCGGGACGGCCCCCGGAACGGCTCAGCCGACCGGCCAGGTGTGCACCGGCTCCCCTGACCGCATGTACTCCATGTAGCGCCGGGTCATCGCCGCGAGCGCCGCCGCGCGGTCCATCCCGAACCGCTCGCGCAGCCGGTGGAAGGTGGCGCTCTGCCAGGCGGCCCCGTTGGTGCGCCGCAGGCAGCGCTGCTCGATGATGCCCAGGTAGCGGTCCCGGTCGGCCGGCTCCACGCCCCACTCGTCCAGGCCCTGGTACGCCATCGGCAGCAGCTCGTTCAGCACCAGGTCCATCGCGGGCACGGTGGTCAGCCCGCCGCCGCGTCCGGCCCGGCCGGCCCGCGGCCACTGGAACACCGCGTCGACGCCGTACCGGCAGGCCTGCTGGAAGTTGGCGTCGGCCTGTGCGAACGGCAGCCTGGTCCAGATCGGCCGGGGCTGCTCGGCGAGCACCCGGACCAGCCCGTAGTAGAAGGCGGCGTTGGCGAGCGTGTCGGCGACCGTCGGCCCGGCCGGCAGCGCCCGGTTCTCCACCCGCAGGTGCGGCACCCCGTCGCTGACGTCGTACACCGGGCGGTTCCACCGGTAGATGGTCCCGTTGTGCAGCCGCATCTCGGCCAGCCGGGGCACGCCGCCGGAGGCCAGCACCTTGGCCGGGTCCTCGTCGTCGCAGATCGGCAGCAGCGCCGGGAAGTACCGCAGGTTCTCCTCGAAGAGGTCGTACGCGGAGTCCACCCAGCGCTCGCCGAACCAGGTGATCGGGCGCACGCCCTGCGCCTTGAGCTCCGCCGAACGGGTGTCGCACGCCTGTTGGAAGAGCACCGGCCGGGTCTCCCGCCACAGCTCCCGGCCGAACAGGAAGGGCGAGTTGGCGCCGAGCGCGAGCTGCGGCCCGCAGATCGCCTGGGCCGCGTTCCACACCGAGGAGAAGCGGTCGGGGGTGACCTGCAGGTGGAGCTGGAGGGAGGTCGCGGCGGCCTCGGCGACCATGGTGATCGACTCCAGCTGGAGGCGCTCGACGCCCTCGATGTCCAGCGTGATGTCCTCGCCCCGGGCGGCCAGGATCTGGTCGCTGAGCAGGCTGTACCGCTGGTTGTGGGACATCGAGTCCAGACCGGTGTGGTCGTTCTCCAGTGTCGGCAGGATGCCCACCATCACGATCCGCGCGCCGACCTCGGCGGCCTTGCGGTCGGCGTAGCGCAGCCCGGTGTCGATCTCCTCGCGCAGCTCCTCGAACACGTGGCCGCAGAGCCGGTGCGGGGTGATGTTGACCTCGATGTTGAACTGGCCGAGCTCGGTCTGGAAGTCGCTGGAGGCGATCGCGGTCAGCACCTGGGCGTTGCGCATCACCGGCAGGCCCTGGTCGTCGGCCAGGTTGAGCTCGATCTCCAGGCCCATCACTCCCCGGGGCCGGTCGAAGCGCTGCTCGCGCAGCATCCGCCCCAGGGCGTCGAGACAGGACTGCAGCTTGCGGCGGTACAGCTGCCGGTCCGACAGGTCCGCGCGCGTCGCCACGACCTTCTCGCCCATGCTGCCCCCTCATCCGGGGCCGGCCGTCCCGGCCGACCGTGCATCCATCATGCCCACCCCGAAGATCGATACCCGATGGCTTCTAACGGCTTGCAATGCAAGGAAACTGATGGAGTTTCAGCACAACTGCCGACTTGCTCGACGACACCGCCTGTGATAAACAGGTCACCCTGTGCACCTGTTCGATTGAATTCGCACTGCGCCCCGCCACGGCCCGCCGCTGCCGCGACACCCTCGCCCGCGGCGGCGGCCGAGCCCCGCTCCGCGATCCTGCACAACCGGACACGGCCAGGTCCCGTCACCGAAGACACACCGCGCCACGCCGGTATGCCGCACTCGCACGCCGATCTCGCACGGAGAGGCGACCCCGCCATGACTCTGCAGACCCCCCAGCCCCCGCCCAGTGCCCTGCGCGCGGTGCTCGCCGCGCTCGACTCGGAGACCGCCCTTCGCCAGCCCGCCGCCGCGGCGCTGCGCCATCCGGTCGGTTCGCTGCTGCCCGCACACCCGCTCGCCGTCCACGTGCTGGAGGGTCCGCGCCCCTCGCTCGCGGCCGCCCGGCGGACCGGCTGGCGCTTCCTCATCAAGGACGGCGCCGACGTCGCCGCCGCCGCCGAGGTGGTGCAGGGCGGGGAGGGCCACACCTTCTCGCACTTCACCGCCGGTCCCTACCTGGACTCCACCGTCCGGGCGCTGCGCCAGGCCTGGCAGCTCGCCCAGACCTCGCGGGCCCGCCAGCAGCCGAGGCTGCTCACCGTCCCCGGCCAGTACGCCACGGCGCTGTGGCTGCACTGCCCGGACTCCGGCCCGGACGCCGACCTCCTGATCCCGCTGGCACCGGCGCCGCTCGGGATCACCGCGCACCGCGCCTACCCGGCCGCCGACCTGCTCGCGCTGCTGGCCCGCCCGGCGCTCGCCAAGCCGGCGCTGCTCGGCTTCTCCTGAGCCCGGCCGGCGCCCGCGCCGCACCCCTCTCCGTCGCCGTCGACCCCGGTCGCGCCGTGCACAGCGGTCGCACCGGTCGCACCGAGGCCGTGCGCACCGCGCACCGATCGGACCGTACCCACCGTTCACCCGTTCGCCGAGTGACCCCACAGTGGCCCGACCATCCGGACGGGCCATCCGCCATGACCCGTCCGGGCCAGTCGGCGGATGGCCCGTTCGGTGGATTAAACCTGCCCTGGGCCATCTGAACGGGTGATCTATGCGAGGGACTTGTGGCGCATGTCACCAAACCGCTGCGCGAGCGTCCCCGGATGCCGACACTGGGAACCAGCGTGGAAGGACCACCTGTCCTACCCACTTGAGGGTCGGCCCACACCTGGGGTCGGCCGGGCAGGATCCGACCACCGCGGCGGCTCCGACGGCGAAACCGACGGCGGCCGCACCACGGGGAGGATCGCGAAGCGAAGCGAGGGTACGCGTATGTGCCAGCACCGTCCTGAATGCCCGTCGGCCGAGTCCGAGGACCGCGAGGCGGCCGTACCGGTGGCCTGCCACCCGGAGCAGGGCTGGAGCCTGCTCTGCAACGGCGTCCTGCTCTTCGAGGACACCGGCGAACTGCTGCCCGACGGGCGGGTGATCGCACCGCGCCGCCCCGCCGCCTTCGCGGCCTGAGCGCCACGACGACGGGGGCAGCCGTCCGCACCACGGGAACGGGCAGAGCCCCGGCGGAAGCGTCCGCCGGGGCTCTGTCGTGCGCGGGCGCGGCCCGCGGAGGCGTCAGACGCCGTACTCGTCCAGCGGCGGGCAGGAGCAGACCAGGTTGCGGTCGCCGTACGCGCCGTCGATGCGGCTGACCGGGGGCCAGTACTTGTCCGCCGGGTTGACGCCGGCCGGGAAGACCGCCTCCTGGCGCGAGTAGCCGTGCGCCCAGTCGCCGGCCAGCGAGGCGGCGGTGTGCGGGGCGTTGCGCAGCGGGTTGTCGTCCGCCGCCCACTCGCCGGAGCCGACCTTCTCGATCTCCGCGCGGATCTCGATCATCGCGTCGCAGAAGCGGTCGATCTCGTACAGGTCCTCGGACTCGGTCGGCTCGATCATCAGCGTGCCGGCCACCGGGAACGACATCGTCGGCGCGTGGAAGCCGTAGTCGATCAGGCGCTTGGCGATGTCGTCGACCGAGACGCCGGTCTCCTTGGTGAGCGGGCGCAGGTCGATGATGCACTCGTGCGCGACCAGGCCGCCGGGGCCGGTGTAGAGCACCGGGAAGTGCGGGGCCAGGCGCTTGGCGATGTAGTTGGCGTTGAGCACCGCCACCTGGGTGGCGCGCTTGAGGCCCTCGCCGCCCATCAGGCGCACGTACGCCCAGGAGATCGGCAGGATCGCCGCCGAGCCCCACGGCGCGGCCGAGATCGGGCCGACGCCGGTGGCCGGGCCGGCCTCCTCCTGCAGCGGGTGGTTGGGCAGGTACGGCGCGAGGTGCGCGCGCACCGCGACCGGGCCGACGCCCGGGCCGCCGCCGCCGTGCGGGATGCAGAAGGTCTTGTGCAGGTTCAGGTGCGAGACGTCCGCGCCGAACTTGCCCGGCTTGGCGAGGCCGACCAGGGCGTTCAGGTTGGCGCCGTCCACGTACACCTGGCCGCCGGCCTCGTGCACGGCCGCGCAGATGTCGGTGATCTCGGTCTCGTACACGCCGTGGGTGGACGGGTAGGTGACCATCAGCACCGAGAGCTGGTCGCGGTACTGCTCGATCTTGGCCTTGAGGTCGGCCACGTCGACGTCACCGTCGACCAGGGTCTTGACCACGACGACCCGCATGCCGGCCATCACGGCGGAGGCCGCGTTGGTGCCGTGCGCGGAGGACGGGATCAGGCAGACGTCACGCTGGGTGTCGCCGTTGGCCAGGTGGTAGGCGCGGACGGCCAGCAGGCCGGCCAGCTCGCCCTGGGAGCCGGCGTTCGGCTGGATGGAGACCGCGTCGTAGCCGGTCACCTCGACCAGCTGCCGCTCCAGCTGACGGATCAGGGTGAGGAAGCCCGCGGCCTGGTCGACCGGCGCGAACGGGTGCAGCTGGCCGAACTCGGGCCAGGTCACCGGCTCCATCTCGGTGGTCGCGTTGAGCTTCATGGTGCAGGAGCCCAGCGGGATCATGCCGCGGTCCAGCGCGTAGTCGCGGTCCGACAGGCGGCGCAGGTAGCGCAGCATGGCGGTCTCGGAGCGGTGGCTGTGAAAGACCGGGTGGGTGAGGTACTCGTCCTCGCGCAGCAGCGCGGCGGGCAGCGCGTCGGCGCCCTCCGCGACCTCGACGCCCTCGACGCCGAACGCGGCCCACACGCCCGCCAGGTGCTCGCGGGTGGTGGTCTCGTCGGTGGAGACCGAGATCCGGTCCTCGCCGTCCTGGTACACGTTGATGCCGTGCGCGCGGGCGGCCTCGGCGATCGCGGCGGCGCGGCCGGGGACGACGGCGGTGACGGTGTCGAAGAACTCGCCGTGCAGCAGCTCGACGCCGCCGGCCCGCAGGCCCTCGGCGAGGGCGGCGGCGTAGCGGTGGGTGCGGCGGGCGATGTCGGCCAGGCCGTCCGGGCCGTGGTAGACCGCGTACATCGAGGCCATCACGGCGAGCAGGACCTGCGCGGTGCAGATGTTGCTGGTGGCCTTCTCGCGGCGGATGTGCTGCTCGCGGGTCTGCAGGGCCAGGCGGTAGGCGCGGTTGCCGTCGGTGTCGACGGAGACGCCGACCAGGCGGCCGGGCAGCGAGCGGGCGTACTCGGCGCGCACCGAGAGGTAGCCGGCGTGCGGGCCGCCGAAGCCCATCGGGACGCCGAAGCGCTGCGAGGTGCCGCAGGCGATGTCGGCGCCGAGCGCGCCCGGGGACTTCAGCAGGGTGAGCGCCAGCAGGTCGGCGGCGACCGCGACGATCGCGCCGAGGCCGTGCGCCTGCTCGATGACCGGGGTCAGGTCGCGGACCACACCGGTGGCGCCCGGGTACTGCAGCAGCACGCCGAAGACGCCGCGCTCGACGATCTCGGCCGGGATGCCCTCGGAGAGGTCGGCGACGACGACCTCGACACCGGTCGGCACGGCGCGGGTGTTGATCACCGCGACGGTCTGCGGCAGGGTCTCGGCGTCGACCAGGAACACGCCGCCCTTGACCTTGGTGACCCGGCGGGCCAGGGCCATCGCCTCGGCGGCGGCGGTGCCCTCGTCCAGCAGCGAGGAGCCGGAGGTCGGCAGGCCGGTCAGGTCGGAGACCAGGGTCTGGAAGTTGAGCAGCGCCTCCAGGCGGCCCTGCGAGATCTCCGGCTGGTACGGCGTGTACGCGGTGTACCAGGCCGGGTTCTCCAGGACGTTGCGCAGGATCACCGGCGGGGTGAAGGTGCCGTAGTAGCCCAGGCCGATCATCGGCTGGAGGACCTTGTTGCTGCCGGCCAGCTCGCGCAGCTCGGCGAGGACCTGGGCCTCGCTGCGGCCGGCGGGCAGGTCCAGGGCGGTGATGGAGCGGATCGCCTCGGGAACGGCGGTCGCGGCGAGCTCGTCCAGCGAGCCGAAGCCGACCTGGGCCAGCATCTTCGCCTGCGCGGCGGCGTCGGGGCCGATGTGGCGGTTCTCGAAGGGGCTGGCCTGCTCGAGCTCGGTGAGAGTCGCGGGGGCGGTGGGGTGTCCCGCGTTCGGCTGGGCGTTCATGGTGGTCGAGGCCTCCTGGTCACGGACCGGCGGGGGTACGCACGCCGGCCGGCCTTCGCCGCTGCGGCAGCGGTTCGGCCCGGGCGAACGAACCCGACAGGCCTCCCCCTCTGTCATCGGGACCTGAGAGCTTCGCCCGCGCGGCGCGCGATGAGCGCACCGCCGGCTTGCACCGTCGGTGAGGGTGGTGGCCGTCGGCTCCCTCGCCGGCGGTCCTGCCCTGCTTTCCAGAGTGACCTATCCCACACGGTACGGATGCCTGAGAGATTCCGGGGAGGGTTTGCTCCTTCGGCGCCCCTACCAGCGGATTCCACTGCCGGGGACTCTCCCGAGTGGGCTCGGCGGTCGCGCCCAGGGTACCAGCGAGACCGCTCCGGATCACGGGTGCGCCAGGTCACTCGGTCGCCGCGCCCGCGCCGCGGGCCCGACCGGCGGGTGACCCGGACGGCCCAGCGCGCGGCCCGGACGGCCCCGCCCGGCTCGCGGGCGTCCGGTTCATGGCATTTGGTGTGAAGTGGCGGATGGGAAGGGCCCTCCAGCCGTCAGTCTGCGGGAGTTCCGCAGGAGCAGCGCACCGGAGGCAAGAGTGCAGACCGACATCGATCCCCGGGACCTCATCGGCCACAAGGCGGTCGACCGCAACGGGGACAAGATCGGCACCGTCGACGAGGTGTACCTGGACGACGCCACCGGCCAGCCGGAGTGGGCCGCCGTCCGCACCGGCATCTTCGGCCGGGACGCCTTCGTCCCGCTGACCACCAGCGAGTTCTCCGGCGAGGAGCTGCGGGTGCCGTACGACAAGTCGCTCGTGAAGGAGTCCCCCGACTTCGGCGTGGGCCAGCACCTGTCACCGACCCAGGAGCTCCAGCTGTACCGCTACTACGGCCTGGACACCCCGGCGGACGGCCGTCCGGCGACGGGGGACGACTCCGGCTCCCGGCCCGCCGACCTCGACTTCGGCACGGACCGCCCGGCGAACGCGCCGGCCGGCACGGCAGCGGCGGCGGGTACGGCGGCGATCTGATCATGATGGACAGCGGAATCGGGCCGCGCCCGCACCTCGTGACGAGCGTCACACATGTTTGCGGTTTGAGAACG